>JBGTFI010000340.1:0-2442 GCA_041747335.1 Phycisphaeraceae bacterium
GGCCTACATCGTCACGGGGACGGTCAACCAGGCGTGCATCGAATCCGGCAGCAGCGACCGCGTCCGCGAGATGCTCGCCCAGGCGCAGCAGGCGGACGTGGCGATGGCGCCGGCGGCGGACATGTTCGAGATGGGTGTCAAGCTCCAGGTGCTCAAACGCGGGACGATGTTCCCCATGCGCGCGCAGAAGCTCTACGAGCTGTACCGGGCGTATCCCTCGCTGGAGGATCTGCCCGCGAACGAGCGCGACACGCTGGAGAAGACGATCTTCCGCGCGCCGGTGGAGGAGATCTGGAAACAGACGTGCGATTATTTCGGGAAGTACGATCCGTTGCAGATTGAGAAGGCAAAGCGCGATCCGCGTCACCGCATGGCGCTGGTGTTCCGATGGTACCTGGGGCTGTCATCGCGCTGGGCGAACGCGGGGGAGGCGGCGCGGCAGATCGACTACCAGGTCTGGTGCGGGCCGGCGATGGGGGCGTTCAACGAGTGGACCAAGGGAACGTTTCTCGAGAGGCCGGAGAACCGCAACGTGGCCGCGGTGGCGATGAACATCCTCATCGGCGCGTCCGTGGTGACGCGGGTGAACATGCTCAGGCAGCAGGGAGCGCCGCTGGGGGCGGAACTGGCGCGTTTTGCGCCGCAGCCGGTGGAGGTTCTCAGGGAAACACTGGTGGTGCGAGGCAATGACGCTCCGTGTAGGTCCGGCTGTGCCGGACAGGAGGGGAACACTGGCGGGCAAGCCGCCAGTGCCACCCGGAAAGTGTTCTCAAAGGAAACCCTCGGCGAATGAGTGCGAGCAAATCCACCAGGATGAACCCCTCGGCCCCGCCGACGCCCGTGCCGCTGGCGATCGTCGGCATCGGGTGCCTGTTTCCCAAGGCCGGGGATGCGCGCACGTTCTGGTCGAACATCCGGCGGGGGGTGGATGCGATCACGGACGTTCCGCCGACGCACTGGAATCCGGGGGACTACTTCAATGGCGATCCGGCCGCGCCGGACATGACCTACGCCAGGCGCGGTGGGTTTCTCGAGCCGATCAACTTCGATCCGCTCGAATACGGCATCAGCCCCAACAACATCGAAGCGACGGACACGACGCAGCTTCTGGGCATGGTCGCCACAGCTCAGGCGCTGCGCGATGCGGGGTATGCGACGAGCGCGCAGGGGACGGACGGACGGGCGTTCGATCGCGATCGGGCGTGTGTGATCCTCGGGGTGACCGGGACGCTGGAGCTAGTGATTCCGCTGGGGGCGCGGCTGGGGCACCCGATCTGGCGGCGGGCGCTGCGTGAGGCGGGGGTGGACGAGGCGACGGCGCAGCGGGTGGTGGAGGCGATCGCGGAAGGCTACGTGCCGTGGCAGGAGAACTCGTTTCCGGGATTGCTCGGAAACGTCGCGGCCGGCCGGATCGCCAACCGATTTGACTTGGGCGGGACCAATTGCGTGGTGGATGCCGCCTGCGCCAGCTCGCTGAGCGCCATGCACATGGCCGCGATGGAGCTTTACGCCGGGCGGGCGGACCTGGCCATCACCGGCGGGCTGGACACGTTCAACGACATTTTCATGTACATGTGCTTCAGCAAAACCCCCGCGCTTTCGCCGACAGGTGATGCCCGGCCGTTCAGCGCCGCGGCCGACGGGACGATCCTCGGCGAAGGGCTGGGCGTGCTCGTGCTCAAGCGCCTTGAGGACGCGAAGCGCGACGGGGACAAGGTGTACGCGGTGATCCGTTCGATCGGATCCTCCAGCGACGGCCGCGGGCAGGCGATCTACGCCCCCAGCGCCGAAGGTCAGCAGAAAGCCCTTCGGGCTGCCTACCGCGCGGCGGACATCGCGCCGGAGACGATCGAACTGATCGAGGCGCACGGCACGGGGACGAAGGTCGGGGATGCGACGGAGGTGCGTTCGCTGACGGGAGTGCTCGGTGAGGGAATGAATGGCGATACCGTTTCGCCGTGGTGCGCGCTGGGATCGGTCAAGTCGATGATCGGGCACACCAAGGCCGCGGCCGGGGCGGCGGGAGTGATCAAAGCAGCGCTTGCGCTGCACCACAAGGTGTTGCCCCCGACGATCAAGGTCGATCGGCCGGCGGTCGAGTCGGGCAACTCCCCCGTCTATGTCAACACGATCGAGCGGCCGTGGGTTGGGCGCGATGAGCATCCGCGCCGCGCAGGCGTGAGCGCCTTCGGCTTCGGCGGGAGCAACTTCCACTGCGTGCTGGAAGAAGGGCAGCGCGACAGGCAGGCGATCGAGTGGGACGGTCAGGTGCTGTTGGTTCCTTTCGCAACCGACTCGCGGGAGGAGCTTCGCGGCCGGCTGGCCAAGTGGAGCCCCGATCGGCCCTGGGTGGCGCTTCGAGCGGAGGCGGGCGAGCTGCGCAGCGCGTTCGACGCGGACGCGGCCTGTCGTCTGGTGCTGGTGATCGAACGCGAAAAAACG
>JBGTFI010000341.1:0-4445 GCA_041747335.1 Phycisphaeraceae bacterium
CGCCCCCGCGCCACGCGCCGGGCGAGGTTCAGGATGTTGGATGAGCGATCAGCGGCCTTGCGGCGCACTTGATGCCGCCTCGCCTGGGTGGTGCTGACGCGGTTCACCCACGGGCACGGCGAGAGGATGGGTTTCACCACCGGCCGAGCCAGCGCCGTGATGTGCGCGTGCGGATAGAGCGCCCGCAACGCCCGAAGCGTCGGAGTTGCCATCACGGCGTCGCCGATCCATGAGGGCATCACGACCAGGATGCGGGCGCAAGGCGGCGGCGTGGGGAGCGGGGGCATTCCAAGCGATTATATCGCATGAACCAGAGGGTGGCTGGCCAGTGGTGGTTGGATCGGGATCATGGCATCACGCCGTACCTATCGACCGAAAAGCAGCATGGCGACCGTCCCCATCTGCGTCAGCAGCGCCGCGCCCATCCAACGGATGAACTGATCCTGGTTGTCCCAGCCGAAGTAGAACGACGCCAGCAGGAACACGGCCGCGAGCATCTGAAGGACGATCGCCATCACGGTGGTGTACGAGAACTCGTCCGAAGCGTCCCGCTGGTCGCGCATCTCTTGAAGGATCTGCCTCAGCAGCGCCGCCGTGTCACCCTCCCGCCGCGAAGCGCCGGTCGGCTTGACCGTCTCCAACGCCGGCGGCCCGCCGTGGTCCTCGTGCTCGACATCCCGCCCCGGCGTGCGGGGCGGGTCATCGACTTCCTCCAGCGGATCGTCCGGCCGCGGCGATGGTGCATCCGCCACCGCCTCGGATGGGTCGCGCGCCGGAATGGGCCGCCTGGTCTGCGTTTCCTGATTCGGTGAAGGTTCCCTGGCGACCCCTTCCCGCGAGCGCTGCTGGGCGATCAACCGAACCGCCTCGATCAGGGACTCGGCGATGTGGTCCGGCGGCGCGGCGGTCACGATCGTCGCCTCCGCCTTGTCCGCGCTCAGCAGGATCGTCCGCGTCCCAGCCGCAGCGCCCGCCTCCACGTCCCGCATCGCGTCTCCGACCGTCCAGCAGCGTGAAAGATCGAGCTTCAGGTCTTTGGCCGCCTGGAGGATCATTCCCGGCTGGGGCTTGCGCCAGGGGTGTTCCTTGCGGTACTTCTCGACCGTCCCGTCCGGATGGTACGGGCAGTAGTAAAACCGGTCGATGGACGCGCCCGTCGTCGCATGGATCAGGTCGTTGATCCGGCGGTTGACCGCGTCAACGTCCGCCTCCTCGAACTTCCCCCGCGCCACGCCCCCCTGGTTGCTCACCACCACCACGCGATACCCCAGCCCGCGCAAGGACGCAACCGCCGACGCCGCGCCCTTGATGAGCTGCACGGCGGCCGGGTCGCCCAGGTCGCCGTCGTTGTGGATGATCGTGTTGTCGCGATCCAGAAAAACCGCCGCATCCATCGGTTTGACGCTTTCGTGAGAGAAACCTCGCCCGACTGCTTGCCCTGTCGCCCTGCCGGGGCGGCGCTCGAAGACTCGCTTCACCCCAGCCATCCACCCACGGGATCACATCCCCCCCTATCGCGCTCCCGCGCCGCGCCGACGAAGCTCCGCCTCGACCGCTTCGATCGCCGCCTTCACCGCCTTGTCCAGGTCGTCGTTGACGATGAACCGGTCATACACCCCGCTCTCGTGCGCGAGCTGAATCTCCTGCCGGGCCTTGCTGAAGCGGCGCTGGATCGTGGCCTCGTCCTCCCGCCCCCGCGCCCGCAGACGGCGGAGCAGTTCATCTTCGCTCGGCGGATCGACGAAGATCGCGAACACATCGGGCATGTTCAGGCGAACCTGGATCGCCCCCTGCACGTCGATCTCCAGGATCACCACCTTCCCCTCCTTGAGGTGCTTTTCGACCGGCGCGCAGGGCGTCCCGTAGCAGTGCCCGAACACCTCGGCCCATTCCAGCAGCTCTCCCGCGTCCCGCCTTCGGCGGAACTCGTCCGGCGTGACGAAGTAGTAATCCCGGCCTTCCACGTCGTCGCCCGTCTTCGGGCGCGTGGTCATCGACACGCTGAACACCGCGCCGAAGTGCTCCTCCACACGGTGGGTGATCGTCGTCTTCCCCACGCCCGAAGGCCCGGAGATGACCAGCAGCAGTCCCGTGGTCGTGGATGCTCCGGAAGATGTGGAGGGTTTGGTGTTCACGCGATTGCCCATTGCTCGTCACGCCTTGCCTGCCTGCGCCTGAATCACGAGGAACAGCGCCGCCATCCGGACGGCCAGGCCGTTCGCCACCTGCTCGAGAATCGCGCTTTGCGGACCGTCGGCCACCGCCGAGTCGATCTCCAACCCGCGGTTGAGCGGGCCGGGGTGCATCACGAGCACGTCCGGACGCGCCCGGCGCAGGCGATGCGCGGTCAGACCGAAGAAGTGCTCGTATTCGCGCACGCTCGGAAACGCCTGGCTCTGAATCCTCTCGAACTGCACCCGCAGCATGTTCAGGACATCCGCCCGCGGCAGCACGGCGTTGAGGTCGCACGAAAGCTCGCAACCCATGTCCGCGAACGCCGCCGGCAGCAGCGTCGGCGGGCCGACCAGGATCACTTTCGCCCCCAACTTCAGCAGCCCGTACACGTTCGACCTCGCCACCCGGCTGTGCTGGATGTCCCCGACGATCGCCACCGTCAGCCCGGTGAGGTCGAACGTGTCCAGCCGGCCCAGCCGCCGACAGATTGTGTAGATGTCCAGCAGTCCCTGCGTCGGATGCTCGTGCTGTCCGTCTCCCGCGTTGATCACCGAGCAGTTCACCGCCCGGGAAAGATGATGCGCCGCACCGCTGAGCTGGTGACGCAGGACGATGACGTCCACCCCCATCGCCTCGATGTTCCTGGCCGTGTCGATGAGCGTCTCGCCCTTGGAGACGCTCGATCCCTTCGCGGACATGTCCAGCACGTCGGCCGACAACCGGCTGCCCGCCAGGTGAAAACTCGCGCGCGTCCGCGTCGAGTCCTCGAAGAACAGGTTCACCAGCACCTTGCCCCGCATCGCCGGAACTTTCTTCACGCTGCGGGTGCTGACGTCCTCGAAGCCGCGCGCGGTGTGGAGCAGGAAACGGATGTCCGCGGCTGAAAGCTCATCCAGGCCCAGCAGGTGGCGATGCTGCCAGCGATGGCTCGGGGCGGATGCGTTCAAGTTCCCTGCTTCCGCGGTGAAGGTTGAAGTTCGATCGCGTCCACGGGATCGGTCGGGCGAAGGCGCACGTGGACCAGGTCGCTCTCATCCAGCCCCGACCCGTGACCCTTGAGATCCAGCGCGACGTGGTCCGCCGCGATGGGCACTTCCCGCCCCCCGCGATCCACCAGCACGCTCAGCCAGATGCGACGCGCCCGGCCCATGTCCAGGAGAGAGGCCATCGCGGCCCGCACCGACCGGCCGGTCATCAGCACATCGTCCACCAGCACCACGTTCAGACGGTCGATGGGGAACGGAATCTCCGTCGTCCGCACCACCGGCTGGGCGCCGATCTCCGAGAGGTCGTCACGGTAAAGGGTGATATCCAGCGACCCGACTCGTTCCCCGATCGCCGCCGGATCCAGCCGCTGCGCGAGGCGGTGGGCGAGGATGTCCCCGCGGCTTTTGATCCCTACTAAGGCCCAGTCGCCCTCGCCGTTGCCGGGGGATCGGTCGCGCGCGATCTCCTCCGCGATCTGCCCCGCGAGGGCATCGACCAGCTCCGACACGCGGTTTTCATCGGCCAACAACGCCATGGCCCGGCATGGTAACGCGGCGGGGCGCGGCGGGAAAGTGTTGAGCTGGAACGCGACGCAAATCCCTACCGCCCGCCATCCAGCAGCCGCCGCACCGGATCATCGCGCTGGATCAGCCGGTCTTGCGGGACAAGGCCCGTACCCGCGATCACTTCCAGAGGCAGCGCTCGCTCAGCCCGCGTCCCCCCGTATTCATCGCGAATGGTGACCTTGAGTTGATAGCGCCCCACCGTCAGGTTCGGCGGGAGCGTGATCGGCTGCACGATGTAGAAATCCCGCCGCTGATTCCGCGATTGATCGACCACGGCGGCCGCGGGCTGCCGCCACACGTCCAACCCCCCCGCTTCCTCGTAGAGCACCACTTCCTGGCTCAGACGGACCTCGAACTTTCCTCCAGAGATCGGCTGGGGACGGAAGTGCTCGACCTCGCTGTACACGATCACCGGGGCGGGCTGGCCGGCGATGAACGTATTTCGCGCCAGCGGTTCGTAGAGGCCGAAGTTGCTGACTGTGGTGCAGAGCGCCAGATCGCTGATGTCCAACGCCTCGGGGCCGAGGGCATCACGCATGTGCGCCAGCGCCGCTTGACGGTCCAGGCGACCGTCGCCATCCGAAAGATCCTCGCTCAGCGCCACCAGCAGTTGATGAAACCGCTGCACGTTCACCGCCTGCTCGCGCGACACCAGCTGAAGATCCGCCGGATCGAGCGCGTCGCCGGGCGAACCGTCGGCCATCGCCAGGGCCGCGT
>JBGTFI010000342.1:0-3048 GCA_041747335.1 Phycisphaeraceae bacterium
CAGCCACCGGGAATCCCCCCTCGCCGGCTTCGGCGGCGTCGTCGTCAAGCGGTCGATGGACCTCGCCGGCGCGGCCCTCGCCCTGCTCGTCTTCGCCCCGCTCATGCTCGTCATCGCGGGCCTCGTCCGACTCAGCGGGCCCGGCCCGGTGATCTTCCGCCAGACCCGCGTCAGCCTCGGGGGCGAGGCCTTCCAGATCTACAAGTTCCGCACCATGCGCCACATCGCCGACGAATCCGGCCCCGACGCACCCGCCGAGCCGTGCTGGACCACCCGCGACGACCCCCGCGTCACCCCCGTCGGACGCTGGCTCCGGCGCACCAGCCTGGACGAACTCCCCCAGCTCTTCAACGTCCTCCGCGGCGACATGGCCCTCGTCGGCCCCCGCCCAGAACGCCCCGAACTCATCGACCGCTTCCGCGACGACTGGCGCGGCTACATGCTCCGCCAGCACGTCAAGGCCGGCATCACCGGCTGGGCACAGGTCAACGGTTATCGGGGCGACACCAGCCTGAGAAAGCGTTTGCAATACGACCTCTTCTACATCCGCCACTGGTCCGTCGCTTTCGACCTTCGCATCCTCGCCATGACCGTCACCCGGGGCTTCGTCCACCGCAACGCCATCTGAAAGAAGTTGCAGCAATGGACCAGGAGGGGGCTTGCATGGGGCCCGGATTCCATGTATAACAGAGGCTTGACGGATCGGGGGGTCACCGCCGGGAAAGCCCCGGACCGACCCGTCTGGGATCCAGAACGCCGTGCCCGGAGGGGCACGCAACGACGGCAGCGCGGGGACCGGGTTCGTGGCCCGGTTCCGAAGGCCGTCCCGATGGAGGTCGCTGTGAACAACAAAAGAGCATTCACGCTGATCGAGCTGCTGGTGGTGATCGTTGCAGTTTCGCTGTACTCGGCAGGATCGTTTGCGCAGAACTGCGGGTGGGAAAGCTTCGGTTCCTCTTCTCTGACGGTTTCTGTCGCAATCGTGGATCCCCAGGATCCGACACGGATTTTTCAAGGGGGAGCCTTTGGAGTTCGCCAACTCGTCGATGGGTCATGGGTTCCGCTCGGATCAGCATTGAATGATTTTCATATCCATTCGATGGTATTTTTCGATGATGGTTCCGGTCAAAAGCTTTATGCTGCTGGAGTGAACTCTGGCGTTCAAAGATGGGATGGTACGGAATGGACTGAGATCGCAAGCGATACGCAGTTGGGGGCATCAAAAGACACGGGCGTATCTGCGATGGCAGTCTTCGATGATGGCAATGGCGATAAACTGTACATTGGGGGCGATTTTTTTGACGGATCACTCGGTCTGTCCGACTTCGCGTGCTGGGACGGTACAAATTGGCAGAGTCCTCAGTCTGAAGTTATAAACGATAGTATTACCACATTGATCGTTTGGGAAGGTCTCGGCGCCCCCAAGCTGATTGTGGGAGGCCTTTTTGATCGCATCGGCGATACTACCTACCACCATTTGGCGACTTGGGACGGAAGCTCGTGGGGGCCTGTCGGCCCTGGTACCCCTTCTCACGTCTATTCTGCAAGTCTGCATCCCAAGGGGATGTCAAATGCACTGATCGTGGCTGGGGAAGATTTTGTCGCAGAGTTCGATGGCCCTGCACGGACTTTGCTGGGGGATCTTAATGGTGGTCTGGGGCTTTCTATTGCCTCCTTTGACGATGGGTTTACAAGAGACATATATGTAGGAGGATGGTTCACGCAAGTTGACGGCGTATCGGCGAATCGCATCGCCCGATGGGACGGCAATGAGTGGACCAGCTTGGGATCAGGCGTAAACGGGATCGTGTGGAGTTTATCACCGCTCGTTTCAAGCAACCAACTGTATGTTGGCGGCGGGTTCACATGGGCTGGAGGACAGAGTAATATACAACGCTCCGCGACATGGTCGAATCCACGCTCGTTGTGTGCTGCGGATGTCAACGAGGACTGCAACCTTGATTTCTTCGATGTCTCGCTGTTCAACTCATGGCTGCAGGCCGGCGATCCTCGGGCAGATTTTAATGGAGATGGGGATGTAAACTTTTTCGACCAAGCGGCATTTATTAATGCTTTTAATCAGGGTTGTCCCTGAATGCAGTCGGCATGATGGAGCCAGGACAGGATAACTTATGGTCTGGCCGGCTGTCTCGGCCAGAAAGGGCTGAACATGAATAACAAAAGAGCATTCACGCTGATCGAGCTGCTGGTGGTGATCGCCATCATCGCGCTGCTGATCGGCATCCTGCTGCCGGCGATCGGCAAGGCGCGGGACACGGCCAAGAACGTGCTGTCGCAGACCAACATGCGCCAGTTGAACCAGGGCGCGAACAACTACGCCGCCGATAGCAAGGACGCCGTCTTCAGCTACAACTGGAAACCTGGGCTCCACGCCATGCCCGACGGCAAGACCCGCTTCTCCACGAACTACCAAGACGCGGCCAGCTGGCAGCAGACCGAAATCCTCATGCGGGTCACCGGCCGGACCGCGGGTCCGACCCGCTTCCAGAACTTCAACGACCGGCTCGCGCACCGGCGTTACAGCCATATCGTGCTGCTCGACTACCTGACCAACATCCAGCCCGAGCCGATCTCGGCCAGCCCGTTCGACCGCAACCTGCTCGAGTGGCAGGACCAGCCCACGGTCGTCGACGCCTCGAACAACATCCCCTACGCTCCCGGCTCGAATATCGACGGGTACGACAGCCCAAGCGGCTGGACTTCGGTTGGCGTGCGCCAGCGCTGGCCGTTCGCCTCGACCTACCAGACCGTCCCGGCCGCGTGGAACTCCGACGGCATCGGCGACAGCCCCACCTACTTCCCCACCGCCAGCACGCCGCACCTCTTCACCCGGCGCGGCAACTTCCCGCTCGGCGGACGCAAGTACACCCAGGTCGCCTTCCCCTCCGGCAAGGTGCTCCAGTTCGAGGAGTTCGACCGGTTCAGCGGCCGCCAGGACCTGTACTTCATGTACCCCGAGGCGCGGTGCAACCTGGCCTTCTTCGACGGCTCGGTCCGCGTCGAGGCCACCGGCGACGCCAACCCCGG
>JBGTFI010000343.1:0-3683 GCA_041747335.1 Phycisphaeraceae bacterium
GATCCGCACCACGCCATACGGCCGCACGCCGAGCTCGCGCAATTTCTTGGCGATGCGGCAACCCTTGCGGACTTGTTCGACAAACTGCGCCCGTTCGGCTTCGCTGCCCATCGCCGAGCCGCCGCCGGTGGGGGGCCAGACGGGCGCGACGACCGAGCCGATCACCAGCCCGCGCTTCGTCGCCTTGTCGGCGAGCTGCTTGAGCTCGTCCTCCGTCGCATCAATGTTGATGTGCGGCAGGAAGAGGAACAGGTCAAACCCGTCGAAGCGGATGCCGTCGACGACCGCGCCAGCGGTGAGGTCGAGCATGGTGTCGAGGTCGATCGGCGGCTCGCCGCCATCGCCTTTGCCCACGACGCCGGGCCAGGCGGCATTGTGAAGCTTGGGGAAGTTGTGATCGGTGTGTGGGGGCATGGGTTCTTCTCCGGTTCTCGTAGGGTGGGCATCGCCCACCATGTCCCGCGCCATGGGTGTTCGGTGGTGGGCGGTGCCCACCCTACGCGCTACGCACTCCACATCTTCTTAATAAACGCCACCCCCTCCTCGTACACTTCTTCGCGGCTCTCAAAGAACGGCCGCCAGACCCGCGTCGCCGCCGCGAGGTCCGGCAGCGCCTGCCCGAAGGCTTCGATCGTCAACCAGCCGTCATACCCCCCGGCCTTGAGGGCTTTGAAGACGCCCTTCCAGTCGACGTGGTCCTTTCCGGGGGTTCCGCGGTCGTTGGCGGAGATGTGGACGTGGCGGATGGCCTTGATGTGCGGCTCGATCACCCCCACGGGGTCTTTCTCCTCGATGTTGGCGTGAAAGGTGTCGTACATCGTGCCGAAGTTGGGGTGCCAGACGCGTTCGACGTGGGCGGCCGCGTCGGCCAGTGTATTCAGAAAGTAGCACTCGAAGCGGTTGAGGTACTCGATCGCCAGGACGAGGTTCGCCTGCTGGGCGTACTCGGCCGCCTGTCGGTGGACCTCGGCGGCCCACTTGTTTTCGTCGTCGGTCGGCCCCTGGCCGGTGAACTGGCCGAGGGGTTGATGGAACGGTCCGCAGAGGACTTGCGAGCCCATGGCGGCCGAGCAGTCGATCCGCTGCTTGAGGTAGTCGACCGCCGCCTGTCGGTTTTTCGGGTCCGGGCTGACGGGGCTGTGGGCGTCATCGGGAATGACGGTGACGGAGGTGCATTCAAGCCCGGCGCTGTCGAGCGCCTTGCCGATCTTCTGGAAGTGGGCGGGATCGCCCTCGAAAATGGGGACTTCGACGCCGTCGCACCCGGCGGCCTTGAGCTTCTCCAGAATCGGAAAGTGCTCCTCGGTGACGTGGGTGGCCCAGAGCAACAGGTTCATGCCGACTTTCATGACAGACGCATCCTGTAGGGGAAATCGAGTGGGCGACAATGTAGCGGAATTGGCGGTTGGCCGGTAGGGGGTGGCAGCGGGCTGGTGGCTGCGAGCCGCCCTCCGCGCGCGCCGCGCCTAACCGATCCTCTCGCGTCCGCCCATGTAGGGCCGCAGCGCGATCGGGACGGTGACGCTCCCGTCTTCGTTCTGGTACAGCTCGAGGATCGGGATCAGGATGCGCGGACTGGCGAGCACGGTGTTGTTGAGGCTGTGGCAGTGGAGGTTTCGGCCCGTGGCGGGGTCTTTGTAGCGCAGGTTCAGGCGGCGACACTGGTAGTCGTAGAGCCGCGAGGCCGAGTGGGTTTCGCCGTAGCCCTCGCGCGAGGGCATCCAGGATTCGATGTCGATCATGTCGGCGTTCTTCGGGCCGAGATCACCCGTGCAGCATTGAAGCAGGCGATAGGGGATCTCGAGCTTCTGAAGCAGCGCCTCGACGAAGGCGATCATCTTCTTGTGCCAGTTGCGGCTTTCGGCCTCATCGGCTTTGCAGATGACGACCTGTTCGACCTTGTCGAACTGGTGGATGCGGTAGAGGCCGGCGGTGTCTTTCCCGGCCGAGCCGGCCTCGCGGCGGAAGCAGGTGGAGACGGTGGTGTAGGTCAGCGGGAGCTGCTCGGCGCTCAGAATCTCATCCTGGTGCAGGGCCATCAGCCCGGCCTCGCCCGTGCCGGTGAGGTAGAGCTGGTCTTCGGAGGTCGAGTTGGCGATGTGGTAGACATCCTCCTTGCCGTGCGGGAAGAAGCCCGTGCCGATGAGGACCGATTCGCGCACCAGCGGCGGCGCGGAGACGCCGGTGAAGCCGTGGTCGTGGACCATGAAGTCGAAGGCGAAGCGCAAAGCCGCCTGGTGAAGGAGCATGCCATCGCCCCTCAGAATGTACGACCGCGCGCCCGAGAGTTTCACGCCGCGCTCAAAGTCAATGATCCCCAGCGACTCGCCCAGCTCGATGTGGGATTTCGGTTCGAAGCCCTTGTTCCCTGCGAAGGGTCTTGAGGGATCGAACCAGGAAGGGTTCCAGCGGCGGATTTCGATGTTGTCGGCTGAGGTTCGGCCGGGGGGGACATCGGCATCGGGCGGCTGGGGGGTGCGGAGCCACAGGTCATCGCGCTGGGGTTCGAGCTGGGCGATCGTCTGGTCGAGCGCTGCCTCTTCGTGCTTGATCTGCGCGGGGCGGGCCTTGAGGGTTTCGATCTCGCGTTCGAGGGCGGCGCGCTCCTCCCCCGTGGCTCTCTTGAGCCGACCGGCCAGCTCGCCGATGCGTTTGCCGCTCTGGTTTTTCTCGGCGGTGAGGCGCTCCTTCTCGGCCTGCGCGCCCCGCAGCCGGGCATCGAGGTCCAGCAGCAGGTCGATATCCAGGGCAATGCCCTTGGCGGCGGCGCCCTTTCGGTACTTGTCCGGATCCGCGCGGAGGTCTTTGAGGTCGATCATAGGCCGACAGTGTAATCAGCCGGGGCGGGATTGCAGATGGGACGGGGGGCATGACAACGCAGGCCGACACATTTCCCGGGTGCCATGCCCTCGTCCTCGTGGGCATGTTCACCCTGGACCCACCCGCGCCGCCCCGCACTCGGGACAGTCGCCGGCGCTCGCTCGCAGGTCATACCCGCACGCCGGGCACAGGCCGCGCTGAATCCGCCGCCGCCGGCGGATGCGGCGGAAGAGCAGGGGGGTGAAGGGGAGGGATTGGAGGAGAAGGAGATGGCCGAAACTGGCCATGACCATGCATACTCTTCCAAGTTGCTCTTGTGGAAATGGGCTGGCATCGCCCCAGTAGTAGCGCGGCAGCCATCCGTACCAAATCAGTCTTGGGTAGGGCACAACCCTGATCCAGGCCGGTGGTGGAAATGGGATGAACAGACCACGCTCATCAAGCGACCGCAGTCTCGATGCACTGAGATACACGACAAGGGTATCCTCGATGAACAACACTGGTTTGGAGTGGGTTTGGACAATGTCGTATCTGCCGCGGCGATACGATCGGACGCTCAGCTCAATGGTTCCGCCGAACGACTCCATCCTGACTTGTCCGGTCGGATATGCGACCAGGAACGAATCACTCCACCACAGACTCCTCCCCCCCATCCCCAGCGTCACTGCCATCAGCCCCAGCCAACCCCATAGGATCATCCGTTTGAGCTTCTTCATGGGATCGGCCGGTCGCGTATACTGGCGTCGGAAACGGACACCTTGACCCCCGCCATGAACTCTAGCGCCGCCCAGGCCCCGCGCCAAGCTGTAAACCCCGCCGCCGACGAGGCCGCCTTCGCCCGCCAGGTGCTGGCGGCCGAGGCC
>JBGTFI010000344.1:0-1710 GCA_041747335.1 Phycisphaeraceae bacterium
CATTGCGGCGCAGCCGCAAGCTCCCCGCGGACTGATGCCGCAAAGTGTTGTCGTTTAAGGCCTGCGGCCTGATGGCGGGCGGGACGCCCGCCCCACTGGGGAGCTTGGGGGGTGAACGTCAGTTCCCGAACAACCCGGCGCGCATGAACATTCCGTGTTCCTCAAAGTAGGTAAGCGCCTCGTCGGTCGAGCGGAAGACCTGCGTCGCCGTCTCCGTGATGAACGGGCTGGGGGACTTGCGGGGTTTCCAGATGACGTAGACCTCCCGGCCGTGCTCGAAGGCGTGGTGCAGCTCGCGCTCGACGCCGCTCGACAGCCCCGGCTGACCGCCGGGCAGTTCGGGGATGTAGCTGCAGATCATGTCCGCCTGGTCGATCAGCTTGAAATCCCGCATGTAGATCTGCCCGTCGATGTCGCCGGCGATGTCCAGCACCTGCTTGACGGGCACCTTGAACCTCGTCACCCCGTCCGCCCCCCGGCACTCCGCGTCGATGAAGTCCTCACCACTCTTCGCCGCTGCCATCGCCCGATCCAGCAGGAGCTTCTCGTCCACATCGCCGGGATCGAACGTGATCATGTGCTCCGCCAGCGCGGCGCGGAAGGCCTCGATCTCGGCCTTGACCTGCGGCAAATGCTCGACGTGCGTCATCGGAAACGAGGGATAAACCTTCTTCATGTCCGGACGCAGCGCCAGACGGAAGCAGGTCTCAACCGTGTCGGCGACCCGCCCGCGCGACAGGACATAAAACCGGTTGGCGCACCCGAGCGCCTGGGCGAGAAGCTCCGTGGCCATGATCTCCTCCTCGCGCCAGACCATGAGATCCTTGAGCGTGGCGTCGACGATGTGCTCGCCGTGCAGGCGGTGATGAACGACCTCGATGTTGTCCACCAGGCAGATGAGCATGTCGATCTTGAGCGCTCTGGCCTGATCGAAGTCGAAGGCGCTGAACAGCCCATGCCGCCAGCGGAACGTCGCGTGCGTGTTGACCAGAATGTTGGGTTTGCCCGCCGATTCGGCGATGATGTCCTTGAACGCGGCGCGGCGCAGAGCGGTCAGACGCGACAGGGGCAGATCGAGGATGCGCCCGGGGCGCACATCGGGCGCTTCGCCGTACATCATGTCGCCGACGTGGTAGAGCGAGAGCGGCTCCCCGCGATCGCGCGCGAGCCCCGCCACGGCGGACAGGTAGTGCTTCTTGTCCATGCCGACCTGGCCGGTGACGATCACGCGCATCGAAGGATTCCGAGTGGTTCCGCGAAACAGGCCGGGGATTCGTGCGCGATTATACTGTGAGATGAAGGCGCGAACGCGCAAGGGCCGCGGCGAAACCCGCGCATGAGGGAGTTCATGCAGGAACTGAGCGATCGCATCATCGTCCTGGTCGTGGCCGCCAACCTGGCGGTGGTGCTGTTTTTCGTGACCCGGTTCGTGCAGATGTGCCTGTGGGCGAAGTGGGTGGACCGCGACTTCACGCTGCGGCGGATTCTGGCGATCAGGCGCATGCGGGTGGACCCGCGGATCATCATCCGAGCGCGGCGGCGGGCGATCGAACTGGCGGTGAACATCTCGATCGCGGAGCTTGCGAGGCACTACGAGCGCGGGGGCGATCCGCTGCGCGTGATTGAGGCGCTGCGTCTGTCGCGGGACCAGGGCCGGCTGCTGGGCTGGGAGGGCGCATGCCGGATCGATCTGGCCGGGCACGACCTCGA
>JBGTFI010000345.1:0-1825 GCA_041747335.1 Phycisphaeraceae bacterium
ATGCGGGCATCGCGACGATCGGCCGCGCGCTTCGCCCTGGCGGCGTGCTGGCGGTCTGGTCCGCTCGGGACGACCGCAAGTTCGAGCAGCGCCTGCGCTACGGCGGTTTTCGCGTCGTGGTGGAGCGGGTGCGGGGCCGGCTGCGGAAGGGCGGCCCCCTGCATCGCATCTTCATCGCGATGAGGGAGCCGTAGAGGGGCTCGACGAGTGCGAACGGTGCCGGCGCGTGAGTGGCCGGCACCATTCCTACGACATCGCCAGCGCGCGCCAGATCATCGTGATCGCCACAAGCAGCGCGACGGACGTCATCGCGCTCGGCCAGATCGCCATCCACCGGATCCGATCGGTGATGGGAAGTCTGTCGAGTGCCCGCACCAGATAGACGGACTGGAGGAACGGGACCACCACGCCCAGCGCGAAGAGCAGTGCCCAGTCGAACGGCCGGACGCCGCCCTCCGGGAACTGCCCCGCGACCAGTCCCATGCTGGCTCCGACGGCTCCATAGAACGGCACGCACGCGGCGAACATGATCAGGGATTTACGCATCTCGTGGGGTGTCCTGTTGAAACGTGAAGGGACCGTTCCGCAGGGCGGCCCGGAAATCGCGACCGATCAGTCAGTCGGACGCGTAAGGAATCGCCGAGACACGTTCACTAGTAGCATCCATGCGTGATCATCATCACGGTCAGACCGGCGTACACCCCTGCCATGAAGGGGCACACCAAGTTGGGGGGCAACGCACAGGCGACGGCGGTGGCCGCTCCTGCCGCGAGGTGTGTGGCGGTCAGGTTGCTGCAGAAGATCGCCTCAGGAGACTGACTGAACGGCTCGTTCTCCTGCTGCACTATCCGCACCACGCCTCCCCGCTTCTCCACGCGCACGGCCAGATCCTCCATGGCCGTCGCAATCGCCGTCAAGGTCTCCGTGAAGCCGGTCTCTGACAACGCCAGCAGTGCCCGGTCCTCGGCGGCCGGGTCGGGGACCGGAAGCACAAACTGAGAATCGTCCACCCCGCGCTGGAGGAGCAGGTCGCGTATCTCGGGTTCCTCGACGCGACGCGGCACGCGGCCTCCCCGCCGTCTCGTGCGCTCGTTCGCGGCCTCGCGGCGGATCACGGGTTCGACACCCAGGGTCTGTGCGTGTGCAGCGAACATCCTGACCGCCGCAGCCTGCGTGCGAATGCCCTCGGGCGTGGGAACGCCGTATGCAGCCATCCGCAGCCCCCGCGTCTGGAGCTGCAAGATCTCGTCCATCACGGGGTCGCCCGCGGCTGTGGGGCCCGGCCTCCCCGGTAGACGCGATTGCCCCTGCACGAAACCGGGTACGAACGGCGCGGCCGCAACGACTGCGGCTGTGTAGAGAAGCTTCCGACGGGTGCGTTCCATCTCTCACCTATGCTTTCTGCCACTCGCGCGGCGGAACCGGACAAGCACCCGTCCACGCCTTGCTCGACGCCTGAGCGAGGTCGACATACGGGCGCATCAGTCCACCCCCACCGCAATCACGCGGCCACAGATGCCGACTCCCGCTAACTGCATGCCCGCACGCGGCTTGTCCCTCTCTTGCTCGCACGGACACACCTCCGCACGCGCGCAAAGGCCAACGAGGGTTGACACCGCTCCCGAGCGCGCCGTGCGGCCGGCGTGTATGTGGAGACTTCCGGGGCCGTGTCTGCTGCAACCCGCGGTTCCCCCGCGGCTCCTCTTGTTGCGGCAGTCGCGGGATGAAGGTGCCCGGCCGGTCGCGTGTAGCAACACCGCACGACCGACGCCTCGTGGGCGATCGGCCGCGGGCATGCGTTACCCTCTACCCGGGTGATTTGTCA
>JBGTFI010000346.1:0-7305 GCA_041747335.1 Phycisphaeraceae bacterium
CGGCTGCGGATCGAGCGACAAGGTAGGCGCTGACGGCAGCGAACAGGAGGACCAGAGTCCAGTAATGAACGCGCCGGCGGCGCGGACGCTCGTCCGTGGGCGGCTTTTCGGCGATCCACGCTTGCACGGCGGCGACGGGGAGTACCAGCAGGCCGGTCTCCTTCGAGCCAAGCGCTATGAGGGCGAACGCCAGGGCGATGAGCATGAACAGGGGCGTCCATCGCTGCTCCATCAGGGCGCGTCGCTGAGCGAGGGCGAACCCGACGATGCCGAGCATGGCCAGCAGGTCGCCGCGGCAGACAATGTGGTTGACCAGCTCGGCGTTGAGTGGGTGGGCCACGAGGAGGAAGGCGGCGACAAAGGCGGGGAGCGGGCGGGTATACCTTCCAAACCACCAGGCTGAGAGCCAGCCCACCATGCCCAGCAGCAGCACGTTGGTGACGCGGAACCAGGTAGGGTCGGGCGTCATCCCGGTCATTCGGGCGTTGAGGTGCAGGCTGAGGATGGTGATCGGCCGATAAACGCCCAGGCCGGAGGGTTCTCCCGGACGTGCGTCGTGGAACCAGAGGTCGGTGAGCCCCTGGGGCTCGATGACGTCGGGATGGCGCAGAACGACGTCGCCGTCGAAAAGAATGAAGGGGTTGTTGATCGCGTTGGCGTACAGGCCGAAGACCAGAAGGAACATCGACGCCGGCAGCAGGAAACGGACGGCTGCGGTTCGTCGGTAGGTCATGCGGCTATGTTACGCCGCGGGGCGCGGGGTGCAAAACCCGCGCGCGGGCGCTACGATGGCGCTTCGTTGAGCGGGCGCGGCGCACACCTGGGTGAGTCGTACGTCCGAGAACCGATGGAGGCCCAGCCGCCGCGATGAGTCTGCGTAGTCGCCTGTATCGGTTTCAGTCGGGGCTGTGCAGGCGTGTCGCGCCCGGGCTGACCAATGCGCAGTATCCCTTCTTCGAGACGCTCACCGCGCACCTGACGGCGGGCACGCGCTGGATGGACCTGGGCTGCGGACATCAGCTCATGCCGCACTGGATGGTCGGGGCCCAGGAGAAGCAGGTCGAGGCGGTCGGGCGCGTGGCGCACATCGTCGGGGTGGACCTGGACCTCGACTCGCTGCGGAAAAACACGCTGCTGCGCGACCGCCTTCAGGCGAACGTCGAGCATCTGCCCTTCGCGGATGGTTCGTTCGACCTGGTGACGGCGAACATGGTGGTGGAGCACCTTCCCAATCCGTCCGCGGCGCTTGGGGAGATTCATCGGGTGCTCGCGCCGGGCGGTAAGTTCATCTTCCACACGCCCAACCGGCGGTATCCGACGACCGCGATCGCCGGGTTCGTGCCGCAGGGGATCAAAGACCGCATCGTCGCGCTGCTGGAGAACCGCCCGAGCGAGGACGTGTTCCCGGTCTGCTACAAGCTGAATGATGAGCGGTCGATCCGCCGGGAGGCGGCGCAGGGCGGGTTCGGGGCGGTGGCGCTCAAGATGGTCAGCTCGACGCCGGACACGTTCATGCTGGGCCCGGCGGTGCTGGCGGAGCTGGCGTTCATCCGGCTGTGCGAGCGGGAGTCGATGAGCGGCTGGCGGAGCAACATCATCGCGGTGCTTGAGAAGCCGGGCGATCAGGAGAGCGGCGCGCCCTAACCCTGGACGCCCACCTTCGGGCAGTCGTCCGCGAGCGGGCAGTTCTCGCAATCGGGCTTTCGGGCTTTGCAGACCTGCCTGCCCTGAAAAATCAGCAGGTGCGCGAGCATGGTCCAGATGTTGCGATCGAAGAGGGCCATAAGGTCGCGTTCGATCTTCGCGGGGTCGTTGTTCGTGGTGAAGCCCAGTCGGTTGGCCAGGCGCTGGACGTGCGTGTCGACGACGACGCCCTGGTTCTGCCCGAAGGCGTTGCCCAGGACGACGTTGGCCGTCTTGCGGGCGACCCCCGGAAGAGCGACGAGCGCCTCCATCGTGTCGGGAACCTTGCCGTCGTGCTGATCGACGATGGCCTGAGCCGCACCCTTGATGGATTTGGCCTTGTTCCGGAAGAAACCTGTGGATCGGATGATGGCCTCAAGCTCGTCCTGGGAAGCGGCGGCCATGCTTCGGGGGTTCGGGAAACGCTTGAAGAGCGCCGGGGTGACCATGTTGACGCGCACATCCGTACACTGGGCCGAAAGGATGGTAGCCACGAGCAGTTCGAAGGGGTTCCTGTGGTCGAGGGCGCACCGGGCGTCTGGATACCGTTTGAGGAGCGTGCGGTAGACGCGGCGGGGGCGTGTGGGATCGGCCTGGGCGCTTACGTTGCGGGAGGGTGGTGCGGCGGAGGAGGTCTTCTTTTTCGCCATCGCTTCGGATCATCCAGCGCTCATTCGCCGCGCCATACAGCCAGTTCGATGGTGGCGGCCAATTCGAGGCGTTCGAGCAGGTTAAGGGCCGCATCGAGCGTTGAGCCGACCACGAGGATGCCGCTGCCGGGGAGCGCCGCGGCGTTGCCACGGGAGAAGACCTTGGCCAGGGAGGCTTCGTCAGTGGATGAGGCGACGGGGAGCACTTCGTCGCCGATGTCGATCGCGCCCGCACCGGTCATGCGGCGAACAAGCGCGGAGAGCATCGGAGGGCGGGAGAGAATCGTGGCGCGTACGGCGGGGGCATCGTCGGGCCCGTGCGGTTCGCGGGTGCGGAGAACGCCGTCGTCGCGGGTCTGATAAACGACGCGGTGGGGAAGCCACTGGGCGTCGGGAAGCAGGCCCTGGAGGGCGGGGCCCTTTCCGGTCAGGTCCGTGACGAGCAGCGATCGGGGGGCGAGTTCGGCCCGGCGGACGCCCGGCGGGGTGACCAGGAACCGCCGGCGGTGGATTTCGACGCTGATCAGGCCGTCGTCGGCGACCATCAGGCCGCGCTGCCATAGCTGTCTGGCGATATCGCAGACCCGCTGCCTGAGGACCATTTCATCCATTTCACGCATCCTGAAGGGAAACTCCCCCCCTGATATCGACTCAATGCGAGGGTGAGTTCGCGCGCCTCCACCCGGGAACCGGTCGGCCCTGTTCGGGGAGCGTCCGGCCGGGGAGGGAGAATGTTACCGGATTTTGCCTTGCGGGGCGTCTGGATGCTCACTGCGGAGGGTGGGCGCAGCAGCCTTCGACGAAGGTCTCGCCACCCTCCCAGATTTCGCGTTTCCAGATCGGCAGTTCCTGCTTGAGGCGGTCAATGAGGTATCGGGCGGCGTCGAAACTCTCGCCGCGATGGGCTGTGGCGACCTGGATCACCACGGACGCCTCGCCGGGGCCGACGGCGCCTCCGGCGTGAACGATGCGGACAACGCGGGCGCCAAACCGTGCGGCCGCATCGTCGGCCAAGGACTGTAAGAGCTTCAGGGCCATGGGTTCATAGACCTCGTATTCCAGGCGTACGAGCGGGCCGAATTGGGGGTGCGTCTCGCGGCGTGTTCGGCCCAGGAAGATGCCTTCAGCGCCGCAGTCGCCGGGGAAGGGCAGGTCTGCGGGAGCTACGGGACCATCGTGAATCGCGATGTCGATAACGGGCGGGGGCTGGGTGTGGGTTTCGGACATGGACGCATTGTATGCGGCGGGGCGCAGGGGTCCGACGGGTGGCTGGGGGCGGTAGAATGGGTCCAAAGGAGACGACACCATGAGTACCGACGAGCGCATGAAAGCGGCGATTCTCCGAGGCCGGTTGACCCCGGAGATGAACTTTAACGAGCGAGTGTGGGCGCTCACAGCCCGGATTCCGCAGGGACAGGTCGTGACCTATGGCGATATCGCCAGAGCGCTGGGCACGCGGGCGTACCGGGCGGTGGGCAATGCGCTCAACCGCAACCCTTTTGCACCACAGGTTCCGTGCCATCGTGTGGTCGGCCAGGATGGCGGGCTGACGGGATTCGCCGGCGGGCTGGAGAAGAAGCGAGTGCTGCTGGAAAGCGAGGGCGTGGCGTTTCGCCGGACGGCGAAGGTGGATCTGACGCGGGGGCGGTATCGGCTGGGGCAGGTCGATTGAGGCTACGTTCGGCCTCCCTGTCGTCCTCCGCGTGTGCGCGCCGGTGGACCGGGGGTGAAGTTCTTGTGCCAGCGGAGCTTCCAGAGGTCGACGAAGTGAACGCTCCTGGCAGAGGCGTCCATGAACGCGATGTTGGTCGCTTTCTGGTGGCGGTCGAGGCAGAATCGCAGCATGTACCCGGTGGCGGTGGTGGCTTCGGGAAAGTTGAAGTCGTTGGGCAGGGTGTCTTCCTCAAGAGGCCAGCCGGCATCGGGCCAGGTGCCGTCGCCGAGGACGGGGACATTGCTCGAGGCGATGTTCTCGTCGAGGGTGGAGTAGAACCAGCCAATCTGGGAGGCGGTGAACCACGTTCGGATGTGGACCATCCCTTGGCCTTCCATCCAGTCGTTGTAGCCGTAACCGCCGATGTCAAGGTCTTCGGCGCCGGCGTGGCTGGCGAGCGGTGGCTTCCAGGCGTGCAGTGCGGTGCCCCGCCCGGGATTCAGGGGATCAAGCATCGGCGCGGCGGGGCAGGAAAAGACCTTGTGCTCGTGGGAGAAGTACGACCGCAGGGGGACGTACCAGTGGATGCCGACCCCGGTGCGGGGATCCTTGTTGCCCTGCCAGCTTGGGAGAATCTCCTGCTTATTGTCGGTCGAGTAGGTATGCCAGGCGGTCATGAGCTGGCGCTGGTTGGAGAGGCACATGGCGGTGCGGGCGGCCCCCTTGGCCTGTCCCAGGGCCGGGAGGAGGAGGGCGATCAGCAGCGCGATGATGGAGACCACCACGAGCAGTTCGATGAGCGTAAAGGCGCGGGGGGAGCGGCGAATCATGGGAATGAGTCCTTGCGGGGCCTCTCTGAGATCCGGCGGGACGTGATCGGCCGATCATGGGAGCCGGGGGGAGCCGGGCTTTTTGGAGACGCCCGCATTATACCGCGAGTCGCCCTCCGATGACAGACGTATGTGGTGCATGACAGGATGAAGTACCATACGCGCATCGTGGAGCGACGGGTGAGATCCGCTCGCGGCGGGCCGCGTCAACCGGGATACTCCCATGGACCACAACCGGCATATCTGGCAAATGACTTGGTTTCGGGATCTGGTGCTGCTGGCGCTGGCGGCCCTGGTGCTGTGGGTGGTTTACGAGGTACGTTCGGTCGCGACGCCGGTGGTGGTGGCGCTCGGACTGGCGTACATCTTCAATCCGGTGACGACGTGGCTGCATGAGCGCAAGGGGGTTCCGCGCTGGGGTTCGGCGGGCGGGTTGCTGCTGATCGTCGTCCTTGCGATGGGGGGGCTGGCGGCGTGGATCGTGCCGAAGCTGGTCAATCAGGTGATGCAGTTGGGGGCGAAGAGTGAGGATTATCTGCGCGTGATCGAAGAGTATCTGCGGCGGACGCTGAGCGTCGAACTACACCTTTCGAACGCGCCGCAGCAGATTCGGGAATACCTGACGGGACGGGTGATGGGGGGAGGGCCGGGAGATGGGGGGGCGTCGGTGATTGAGCCGGCGGTCGACGCGGTGGGCAAGGGGATCACCGTCGCGGCGACCGCAGCGGGGTGGATGGCCGGCGTGGTGTCGTATCTGGCGGTGGCGGCGGTGATCATCAGCGTGTGTTTTGTCTTTTTCAGTTGGAAGTGGGCGGACGTGGTGCGATGGTTCGACCAGTTCATCCCGCACACGAACCGTCAACGCACGATGCGGATGATCAACCGGATGGATCGGACGGTGTCGGGGATCATCCGCGGGCGTCTGATCCAGGCGGCGGTGATGGGGGTGGTGCTGAGCATCGGGTGGTGGCTGGCCGGGGTTCCGTACTGGTTGCTGCTGGGTGTTCTGGGGGGGCTCTTGAACCTGGCGCCGTTCGCGGCGTCACTGTCGTGGATCGCGGCGGTGCTGCTGGCGGTGGTGGCGCAGCAGGCGGGAACGATGGACACCGCTGAAGTCCCTGAGCAGGACCGGCCGGCGATGGTGGCCCAAGTGCAGCAGGAGGCCCAGGATGCGCCCCAAGACCAGGCGGAACCGGAGAAACCAGCGTCGGGATCGTTCAAATGGTGGGTGCTGATTCTGCCGACGGCGGTCTACTTCATAGCGCAGCTACTGGATGGGTGGGTGGTGGAGCCGATCGTGCAGGGCAAGGCCGCGGACCTGGGCCCGGTCACAGTGCTGCTGGCGGTGATGGTCGGGGGAACGCTGGCGGGGGCGCTTGGGCTGCTGCTTGCGATTCCGGTGACCGCGTGCGTGAAGATCCTGTGTCAGGAGATCTTCTTCCCGAAGTTGCGGGAAACGGTCGAGAGCATGGCGAAGGGATGAGAGGTGAAGATTGCAGAATGCCGATTGAAGTTTGAAGATTGAGGAAAGGATTGGGGTTGGGGGAAATGTTTTTCTTGATTCGGAGGGCTTTGAGGGGGAGAATAGAAAGGTCAATGTCCTGCCCCCCCCTGCCGCGCGGAACCGGATAAGGCCGGTGCGGCGCGGTGTATCCCCTGACGTGAGGAGTCTGATGATGTGGCGGATCTTCATGGGGTCGATGATCGTGGTGGCCAGTGGGTTGACCGCGGGCACGGTTTTCGGGCAGAACCTGTCCGACCGGATCAACCAGGTGCGGGAGGACGACCGGCAGCGTGAAGCCGCCCAGGCGCAGGCCGAGGGGCCTTCGATCAGCGAGCGGATGGGGTATCTGATCGCGCGGGTGTCGCTGACGGATGTCGCGGCGCGGGATGCGCTGACGTGGTGGTCGAAAGCGACGGGGATTCCGCTGGTGGTGGACTGGCGTGGTCTTGAGAACGAGGGGGTGAGCGGCGATGCGCCGATCAACCTGCAGGCGGAGCGCCTTCCGGTGGAGCTGACGCTGAAGATGATTCTCAAACAGGCGTCGCCGGACTTCCCGCAGCTTCTGGCTCAGAAGTCGCCGTACTTCGTGGAGGTGATGACCAAGGACCAGGCGAACCGTCAGCCGGTGGTTCGAGTGTATGACGTGAACGACCTGACATTCGAGATTCGCAACTTCGATAACGCACCCAGGTTCGATCTTGATTCGGCGCTTCAGAGCACCGGGGAGATTGGTGCGGGTCAGGGCGGCGGTGGAGGCAGCAGCCAGAGCCTCTTCGGCGGACAGGGGACGAATCAGGACCAGGATGACCTTCCCAAGACGCGGGCGGAACGCGGGCAGGAGATCGCACGCCTGATCCAGGACACCATTGAGCCGGACATCTGGCAGGAGAACGGCGGGCAGTACGCTTCGGTGCGGTTCTTCGACGGGCGTCTGGTGATCAACGCGCCGCTGTATGTGCATGAGCAGATCGGCCTGCCGCTGAC
>JBGTFI010000347.1:0-2913 GCA_041747335.1 Phycisphaeraceae bacterium
CCGCGGCCCGGTGCGGCAGGATCGGCGTGGAACGCTCGAACGCCTCCCCGCCTCGAACCAATTCACGATCCGTGGGCGCTGCCGCGAGGGGGTTGGGCTCCAGCACCGGCCCGCCGAAAACCACGGACAGGATCACCGCCAGCAGCAGAAAACCCGCCGCGCACGCCAGCGCCGGCTCGCGGGCGACCCGCTCATACTCCGGCACATGCTCCGGATCGGCGATCGGATCCCCCGCGTCGGCCGCCAGCATGATCACGAACAGGTACGTCACCAGGATCGCCCCGGCGTAGATGATCACCAGCGCGAAGGCGATGAACTCGGCTCCCAGCGTCAGGAACAGCCCCGCCGATGCCAACACCACCATCACGAACCACAACGCCGAATAGACCGGCCGGGTGTGCGTAATCACCCGCACCGCCGAAGCGATGGCGATGGCGCTGAAGATGTAGTAGTACCCCAGCGCCCCCCCCGGCAGCCCGGTCGGCTCCGCCACCTCCTGCCAATGGCGATCCAACGCCAACCAAAGCCCCCCCAGCGTGCATGCCCCCACCAAAGCCCCCAGCTTGCGCGGATTAAACCCCCGGCGGGGCATCATCAGGAAGAGAGACACCGCTCCGATCACGGACGCTATGTAGACCGCGTAAACCATGGATATCGATGCGAAACGCCTCCCGATCGACGAGGCGACAGAATACGCCCCCCCCGCCGCGTTTGCAAAAGTAGGGTCCGCTATGGCGGACCCGTTGCGGACCTCGGGCTGCACGATGCGCCCTTGTGGTCCGCAAGTGCGGACCCTACGCACTCCCCCCTCTGATCCCGCCGCCTTTTTCCTGAAATCTCGCCATATTCCCGTGGACACCCCCTTTCCCGCGGCGACTTTAAAATGGCCGAACCAAGTGGTTCGGTCACCCTTCCCGAGTGTGAGGTTTCGCTGGGGGGGGGAGTGGAGAAAGCGGGCGTCGGGTCCTTTCGGGAAGGCGGACGGTGGGGACCGGGACCGGGGGTTTTTCAGAAATCTCCAGCCGAAAGGCCGGAATAGGGGGGTGACAATCAGCGGACTTCGCGGTATAATGTGACGCAATGGCAGGATTCGAGGCTTCGATCCAAGGAGAAACATCATGCGACCCTTCCGACACGGCTTCACCCTCATCGAGCTGCTGGTGGTGATCTCCATCATCGCCCTGCTCATCGCCATGCTCCTTCCTGCCTTGGGGCAGGCCAAGGAGAACGCCTTCAACGTCATGTGCATCAACAACATCCGCCAGCTCGGACTGGCCCAGATGGCCTACGCCCAGGACAACGGCGGGCAGTTCGCCCCGGCGGCGCGGTGGACTGACTGGTACGACAAGGCCGGCAGCGGCTGGACGCGCCATTCCGAGGGCAGCATCACCTACACCCATGATCCCACACTCGTGGAGGGCGTCCGCAACGGGATCCTGTTCCCGTACGTCAACAGCGCTGAAGCGATGTACATCTGCCCGGTCGCCAAGAGCCGCCTCGAACCTCTGACCCAGTTCCCCAACGGATATCGCAACGCCACCTACGCCCGCAGCTACAGCCAGAACTTCGGCGTCGGACGCGATGATGTCCACGGCTTCAACGTCACCGGCAGCGCGCCGCTGTACACCACCGAGAACATCAACAAGCCCTCGGAGCTTCTCGTCTTCACGGATGAGAACCCCTTCGTTCAGGCCGGCCACAACAACGCCGTCCTCAACGACGGACTCATGACCTGGGGCGCCGACACGCCGCCCGGCACTTCGGATGCCATTGGAACCTACCACGTCGCGGGTGAGGATGTCCGCATCGGCCTGGCGAACGGAGCCTTCGCTGACGGCCACGCCGAGACCATCGATGGCGCGGCGCAGTACGTGAACACCCTCAGTTCACGCGGCACCCGAACCGGTGGTGGGCGCGGCGGCGCGGGGGGCGGACCGTCCGGGCAGATTGTCTCGGCCACCGCCGTCCTCATGAGCGACGACCTGCCCAACTCCCTGCCCACGCGCGGCCGGCTTGAGGTGGATTGAATCTCGCCACCGCCCGAATCTCCGACAGCGAAAAGGCACTGCCCCGCGGCCGTGCCTTTTCTTACGGCTTCCCCGCCCTGACCCCCTTCCGGAACCCCCTCGCGCTGCCGTATAATGAGGTCTGGCGGCAGGGTTCGCTCGACACTTCTCCAGGAGCCTTCGACATGTCACGGCCTCGGCACAACTCCGATAGATCACACGCCTTCACCCTCATCGAGCTGCTGGTGGTGATCTCCATCATCGCACTGCTCATCGCACTGCTGCTTCCGGCGCTGGGGCAGGCCAAGGAGAGCGCGAAGAACACGATGTGCCTGTCCAACCTGCGGCAACTGGCGATTGCACAGAACTCCTTCGCCCAGGACCACAAAGGGGAGTTCGCCTCCGCCGCCCGCTGGGTTGACTGGTACGTCTGGAACGGGACTGGGTGGGCCGGGCGGATCACTCACGACCCCACGCGCATCGAAACCGTCCGAGAGGGCATTCTCTATCCCTATCTCGAAGGGCAGGACGCCGCTTATCTCTGCCCCGTGGCGCGCGACAAACTCCTGCCCCCTCGCGGATCGACCGGGCCGGAGTGGGTGCGCAGCTACAGCCAGAACCACAACGTCGGCCCCAACGATGTTCATGGAGGGGGGATCGGATCCAAGCAGTACACCCTCGAAGCCATCACCAAGCCCAGCGATCTGGTGCTGCACTGCGACGAGAACACTTTCATCGTCCCCGGTTGGAGCGGCGTGGGCATGAACGACGGGTACCTCGTCGGGGGCGAAAACCCCGGCGGCGACATGATGGCCACCTTCCACTTCGCCACCGATGCGAATCTCTACAACGGGATGACCAACGCGGGATTCATTGACGGGCATTCGGAGCAGCTCGATGCGCGCGT
>JBGTFI010000348.1:0-2528 GCA_041747335.1 Phycisphaeraceae bacterium
ACAAGATCCGCCAGCAGCTCGAAACCATCGGCCTGAGCGTGCGGATCGTTGGCGTGCCCAATAAGGAACTCTTCGAGAGCGTCCGACACGACCGCTACGAGCTGATCCTCATCGGCTGGATGACCGACAACGCCGATCCGGACAACTTCTACACCCCGCTGACCGATGGCGACGGTGAGACGGGCATCCCCTCGCCCAATAATCCAGGCAGGACGTTCGACCCGGAGATTCACAATCTCATCGTCCAGGCCCAGAGCATCACCGACGTACACGAGCGCGTCACCGCCTACCGCGCCATCGAACGCCTCTTGCAGGAGACCCAGGTCGGTTACGTGCCGCTGGCCAACACCCAGCAGGGTTACGCCTTCGGCCGGCGGATCGACGGCGTCGAAGTCGATCCCCTGGGCCTCTACCGCCTTTACAAAGTCAAGTGGACGGGGGAGTGACCAACAAACCAACTTCCGGGGGCCTGGCGCGGGTTAGTGCTTCGATCCCTGGACCCTATCCCTCCCACCCATGACCCGCCTGACGCGCCTGTTGGTTGTGACGTTCATCGAGAGCCTGGCGACGGTGATCGTCGAGCGGGGGATCTATTTTTATTTCGAGCACTACTTCGGGTTTACGGGGGCGCAGAACCTTGGCGCGGGGCTGGGATTCGGGCTGATGTACATCGCCGGGGCGCTTCTGAGCCAGCGGGCGTGCGGGCGGGTGGGGGAGAAGCGCATCCTGATCTGGACGCTGTGGGGGCAGTTGGCCTCGCACGCGCTGATGGTGTTGTGGGTGATCTGGCCGACGCCGTACGCGGTGGCGGGGGCGATGGTAGCCAGCGGGTTCTTCTATGGAATGAAGTGGCCGGTGATGGAGAGCTACGTCAGCGCCGGGCTGACGCCGATCGCGGTGGCGCGGGCGGTGGGCAAGTTCAACATCTCGTGGGCGGCCAGCGTGCCGACGGCGCTGCTGCTGAGCGGCCCGATGATCGAACTCACCCCTTATGCGCTCTTCGTGCTGCCGATCGGTTTCAACCTCATCAGCCTGTGGATGATACGCCCGCTCGAGCCGCACCCGGTACACCTGCCGGAGGATCATCCCGGGCGACTGCCCGCCGAGACGATGGAGCGATACCGGGCGCAACTAGTCTCCGCGCGGTGGACGATGCTCAGCAGCTATTCCTTGCTGTTCCTGCTTGCCCCCCTCATGCCGCAGATCTTCAGGGGGCTGGGCTACACCCCGGCCGTGGCGACGGCGCTCGCGGCCCTGCTGGACGTGGTGCGGCTGACGGTGTTCATCACCTTCGAGCGCTACCAGGGTTGGCACGGACGGGCGTGGTACCTGGTGATGTGCGTGTTCGGCCTTGCGATCGGGTTCGTGATGATCCTGCCGGGGGCGAACGTCGTGGTGGTGATCGCGGGGGAGGTGATCTTCGGGCTGGCCGCGGGAGTGACTTACTATGCGGCGCTCTACTACGCGATGGTGGTGAAGAACGCATCGGTCGATGCGGGCGGGGCGCACGAGGGGCTGATCGGTGCGGGTTTCGCCTTGGGGCCGATCGTGGGGCTGGTGGGAATGGGGATTGGGGGGACGATCGGTGCCACGGCCGGGGTGCTGCTCAGTGCCGCGCCGCTGGTGGTGGTGTGTTCGATCGCGGGGCTTTGGCCGCTGGCGCGCGTCCGTCGCGAGATGGAGGCGCCTCAGGTGGAGGACGCTTCGGGTTAGCCCGTGGTGGGCGGTGCCCACCCTACGGGATGAACCAGTAATAGTCCCCCTGGTATCCCGCTTCTTCGAAGAAGCGCTCCCAGTCGTCCACGCTCATGTACGTCCGGGCGGTGAGGATCCATTTGAGCAGTCGCTCTTTTTCACGCTCGTCACGCCAGGCGTCAACGGTGATGAAGGCGTGCTTTCGTGAGACGCGGGCGATCTCGCGCAGCGAGCGGGCGCATTCGTCGTGGCCCAGGTTGTGGATGGTGTTGATGGCGATGACCAGGTCGAACGACTGATCCGGATAAGGAAGTGCCTTGGCATCGCCGAGGGTGAGGAAGGGACGGACGGACGGCATCGCATTCTCGATGGCGTACGCGGAGACATCCAGGCCGACGACGGTGGCGCGGGGCATGAGCTGCTTGAAATCGTGAAGCATAAAACCCTTGGCGCAGCCGATGTCGAGGATGCGGGCGTCTTCGGCAAGCCGGTAGTGATCACGGAAGCGGCGGACGATGGGCTTCCATCGGCCGTCGTATCGGTAACCGCCGTAACCGTAGAGTCGATTACCGTCGAAGAACTCTTTGCCGAACTCGCGGGCGATACGGATCACCTCGGGTGTGATGGTCTTGGCGCGCTCTTCGATGGGTCGATCGGCGTTGGGGTACATGTCCAGAAGGTTGAGTTCGGGCATGAGGGGGAGAATAGCAGGGCAGATGTCAACTATCAGTGGGGCGGGCGTCTCGCCCGCCGTCAGGCCTAAGCTCTGAGGGGAATGATCCCGAATCGCTCAATCTGGTTGATTGGTTTGCGGCTTCGCCGCAATGGCGGGC
>JBGTFI010000349.1:0-1717 GCA_041747335.1 Phycisphaeraceae bacterium
CGCCGAGACGCTCGACGGCGCGGCGCTGGCGGCCTGGCCCAGGGCGAAGCGCCGCGCGAAGGCGATGCCCGAATCTCTGGTGGTGTTCGATCAGCTCGGCGCGGGCGTGGGGCAGGTGATCGCGCTCAGTGAAGGCGCGGAGGCGACGATGCCGTTTTATCCCGAGCGCGTGCCGATCGACGCCTACTGCGCGGCCATCCTCGATGAACTGCACATGGAAGCGCCGCGGGCGGCGGCCGGGGCGACGGCGGGATAGATCGAAGAAACAAGAAGACCGCTTGCTGACGCGCGCGGCTCGTTTGGAAGGATAGAGCGTCATGAATCAACCGATCTGGCAGATCAAGAAGGACATCTGTGACATCGGCCAGCGCATCTGGCAGAAGGGATTCTGCGCCGGCAACGAGGGAAATCACTCGGTGCGCATCGCGGAGGACCGCGTGCTCTGCACGCCGACGGGCATCAGTAAGGGCTTCCTCGTGCCCGAGGACGTGTGCGTGGTGGACATGGAGGGCAGGCAGGTCGAGCCCAATGCCCGCGGCCGAAAGCGCACCAGCGAGGTGCTGGTGCACCTGGCGATCTACAAGAAGCGGCCGGATGTGAGGGCGGTGATCCACAGCCATCCGCCGCACGCGACGGCCTTCGCCATCGCCAACATCCCGCTGCCCGAAGGGGTTCACCCGGAAGCGGAAGTGTTCCTGGGCAAGGTGCGCACCGCCAAGTACGCCACGCCCTCGAAGCAGGATCTGCCCGACAGCATCACCCCGCTGATTGACGAGGAAACCAACACCGTGCTCATGGGCAATCACGGGTCGGTCAGCTTCGACCGCGACCTCATCGGCGCCTTCTACAAGCTCGAGATTCTTGACGCCTACTGCCGGATTCTGCTGCTGTGCAAGTCCCTGGGGCGGATCAACGTACTCGATCCGGGGCAGATGACCGAACTTCTCGAGGTCAAGCGCAAGTTCGGTCTGCCGGACAAACGCCTCACCTGCGCCCCGCAGGGTTGCGTGGGACAGGAGAACGACGCGTTCCTCGCGATGTTCGACGCGGCCAACCCCGGCGGGGCGTCGTGCGGATGCAGGGACGCTGAAGGCGACCGGCCGGGAAGTGACGATGAGTTCGAGGCGGTGGTTCAGGCCATCACCGACCGCATCATGGCCGCGGCGGGATGAGGGGTGGGAATGCACGAACGCATGATTGCGTCCAACCAGGGATGAGAGGTTATTGAAGCCATGAGTCTGAAGGTTTCGATCATCGGCGGTGGGGGGCGGGTGGGGTCGAACGCGGCCTACGCGCTTCAGTGCGGCGGGATCGTGCGAGAGATCGCGCTGGTCGATGTGAACGCCCAGCTCGCCGCCGGGGAGGCGCTGGACCTGCTGCACGGGGCATCGCTCGCCGCCGATCAGAAGATTTACGCGACGGACCTGCGCGGCGCGGCGGACAGCGACCTCATCTGCATCACCGCCGGGGCGAGGCGCAAGCCGGATGAATCGCGCCTGGACCTCATCAACCGCAACGTGTCGATCTTCAAGGGCATCCTGGACGAACTCAAAAGCGCCGGGCTGCGGAATGATGCAATCCTTCTGGTCGTCTCCAACCCGGTGGACGTGCTGACGCGCCTGGCGATCGAGCACCTGCGGCATCCGGCCACGCGCGTGCTGGGGCTGGGGACGGTGCTGGACACGGCGCGGTTCTGTTCGATGATCGCGGCGGCGAA
>JBGTFI010000350.1:0-5503 GCA_041747335.1 Phycisphaeraceae bacterium
GCCGGGCGGGCCACCCGTGGCGTCCGGGTCTGCCCCGGTGCGCAGCAGCATGGTGAGCGCTGCCGTGTCGCTCGCTCTCGCCGCGAGTTGTACTGCGATCGATCCGTCAGCGGTGTTCGGTGTGAAGCCGGCAGCCTGCAGCAGCACGAGACCATCGAGCTGGTTCCTCATGTAGGCGAGCGACCATGTGTTCCCCTGATACGCCTGGACGTCCGCTCCGTGTGCAATGAGCGCTCGCGCAATCCCGAGGTGGCGATTGGCGAGCGCATAGTGGAACGCCGTGTAGTCCTCGTCCCGGTTCGGCAGGCTCTGCATGAAGGCGAGGAACGCCATCATCACGCGCGCATCGCTGTGACCGCGCACCGTCTGGTCGATGTTCACGCCACCGGCTATGAGCTGTTCGACTGCGGCGGAATCGCCAGCGGCGGCCGCGCGCATGAGCGCGCTCATGTCGTGATCGTCCGTGCGGTCCCGCCCGCGCAGGGCGTCGGCCATGCCACACGAGCTGGCGAACATCACGGCGAGCACAAGTCCGACGACGCTTCGCATGGATCCGAATATGGGACGGCGTCACCGCCGTGCAACAGCATCCCGTGTCATTTCTCGCCTGCTGACCCGAACATCGGCGAGCGGCTCAGGCCCCTCCTCGACACCGGCGGTCGGACGGATCCCCCTGAACGGAGCTCAGACCTCGCATGCGATCAGAGTGCTCTGTCCTGGTCAGGCAGTACGGATCGTGATAGCTGGATCCACCCGTGCAGCACGCAGTGCGGGCACCCAGCAGGCGGTTACCCCGACGACCGCCATTACCAGCGTCACCACGATGAAGGTCGCCGGGTCGTGCGGCAGGACGCCGAAGAGTAACCCCTCAATGACCTGCGCCGCGATCATCGCGCCTGCGACGCCGAGCGCGAGCCCTGAGATCAGCAGAACGCCACCCTCCCGCAGCACCATGCGCTGTATGCGTCGCGGGTCCGCGCCCAGACTCATGCGGATGCCGATCTCTCCCGTTCGCGCGCTGACTGAGAACGCGAGCACGCCGGCAATTCCGACCGCGGCGATGATCACGGCCAGGATGCCGAATGCCGACACGAGCGCGGCGTTGACACGCCGCGGGGATACACTCTGGTCCTTGATCTGCGCGATCGTCTGTACCCGCTCGATGGGTGCGGTCGGTGCGATCCTCCGCACGATGCGCGTGGCCGCGGGCACGAGTGCAGCCACGTTGCTGTCGGCGCGAATCACGAGGGATCCACCCAGCGCCAGAAACTGCGCGAACGGCACGAACACGACAGGTTCAGGGCCCACGTCGAGGCCGCCATCCCGTGTGGTGGCGGTGACGCCCACGACGGTGCGCCAGTCTCCGCTGATCGGAGTGAACCGCAGCACGTCACCGGTCCACGCGATCCGCCGCCCGATCGGATCCTCGTCCTGAAACAGCCGGTCCGCAAGCGTCTGATTGATGACAACGACCATTTCGGAATCCTGACGGTCCGTGGCGGCGAAGCCGCGTCCGCTGACCAGGGGTATGCCCGCAGCCCGGAAGAACTCCGGACTCGCGGTACGGAGCTCGGCGTTTGGCATCACCTCTCCGACCGCCATCGGTCTCGACTCCGCCTTGACATCGAAGCGCACGGTAGAGCGGCGCAGGGGGCCTGGCGAGCCTACGCCGACCTCGATGACCCCTGGAAGACTGGCCATTTCCTGGCGCATCTCCTCATAGCGCTGCTTCGCCCGGACATCCGCCGCCGGGTCGAACATCAGCTCCGCTGGCGTCAGCAGCGGCACCTGGAGTGTGAGGACTTCCTCGGTCGCGAGACCGGTATCCACCTCCGACAGCCTGAGCATGGTACGCGTCAGCAGGCCGGCGCCCGAAAGAAGCACCACCGAGGTCGCGATCTGCACGACCACGAGGGCCCGCTGAAGCCGATGCCTGCCCGGGTTCCCACCAAGCCGATGCCCACCTTCGACGATGTGCGCCGCGAACGTTCCCTCGCGTGGCAGCGCGACCAGGTGCGACAGCAGCAACGCGACGAATGCCGACAGCACGACCATGAAGCCGAGCACCGGCGCGTCCAAACTGATCTCGTTCGCGCGCGGCGAGTAGCGCTCCATGAACGAAACGAGGAGCCGGAGCCCGCCGATCGCGACCCCCATCCCGACCATCGCTCCAAGGACTGTCAGCACCAGGTTCTCGATCAGGAGCAGCCGACGCAGCCGCGCGACTCCCGCACCGAGCGCCGCCCGGACGACAAGCTCGTGCTGCCTCCGCACGCCGCGCATGAGGGTGAGGTTCGCCACGCTTGCGACCGAAATCAGGAGTACGAACCCAGCCGCTCCCAGCAGGAGCCAGAGGGTCAGCCGCGCGCGCTCACCCATCAGCTCCTGAAACGGGATGGCCGCGACCTGTGGGTGTGCCGCTGCGTCGTATGCCTCCGGATGATTCACCTGCATCACGGCGTAGAGCGCCTCGATCTGCGAGCGCGCCTGGGCAAGCGTGGCGCCCGGGGCAAGCCGCCCCACGACTCGCGTCATCCGATGCGTACGGCCCTCGATCATCGTCGCACTCAGATGATGGTCACTGTTCACCATGTTGAGCAGCACGTCGATCGGCTCGGGATAGAACGGCGCGGACTGCACGACCCCGATCACGGTGACCGGCTGCCCGTCCAGCCTCAGATCCGTGCCGATCACGCCGGGATCGCCGCCAAAGTGGCTCATCCAGTAGTCGTAAGTGAGCACCATCACGCGCTGGGCGGCCGGGCCGTCGTCGTGCGCCCCTGTCAGCCTGCCGAGCACCGGCCTGAGTCCCATGACCTCGAAATAGTTGCCCGTGACAAGGGCCGCCTGAATGCGGACGGCGACATCTTCGCCCTGGAGGACCATCGACCACGGCGAGTACTCCGCGATGCCGGCGAGCGAGGGCACCCCTTCACGGAAGTCGCGGACCTCCGGGACGGAGAAGGAGATATCGTTGGCCCCGGTAGCCTCCGTTGATTGTCGGAGGTAGAGCAGCCGCTCGCCATCCTCATGCGGCAACGGCTTGAGAAGCACTCCACGCGCGACGCTGAAGACGGCCGTGTTCGCTCCGATGCCGAGCGCGAGCGCAAGCACGACCACCGCCGTGAACGCGGGGCTCAGTCGCAGCGCACGAACGGCGTACCGGAGATCCATTGTGAGTGCGCTGAGAACCGGCAACGCACGCTGTTCCCGCACGGCTTCGGCCGCCTGCGTCATCCCTCCCGACGCCAGCAGCGCCTCACGCCTCGCCTCGGCCGGAGGCATGCCGCGCCGGATGTTCTCGGCCGTCTCCATCTCCAGGTGGGCCTCGAGCTCCTCCTGCACATCATCGTCCTCACGCGGGCCCGCCAGGAACCCGGCCACACGGGCAAGTGCCGCCCGAAGATGCCTCACAGCGCCTCCTGCTTCGGGGCGAGGAACGCGGCGATAAGCTCGGCGGTCTCGTGCCACTCACGCGTTGCGCGAACGAGGCGCTTCTGCCCGGCTGGTGTAAGCGAGTAGAACTTCGCCCGTCGGTTGTTCTCCGACGCCCCCCACCTGGGCTTCACGCACCCTTCCTGCTCCAGTTTCAACAGCGCCGGGTACAGGGTACCGTAATTCAGCGAGATGCGATCTCCGCTCGTCTCTTCGATGCGACGCGCGATGCCATAGCCGTGCAGCGGGCCCATCACGTCCAGCGTCCGAAGGATCATCAACGCGAGCGTACCGGGTAGCACATCCTGTCTGTCTCCCATGCTGTCTCCTGTTTGGATGCAACTTCTCAGGCCGCACTCGTCGCGGCGCTGTTTCCACTGACATCTGGGCAGCCCACCGGTAATCCGCCTCCACTCGCCTCCTCCGCGACGACCACGGCAAGGACGCCGTTGAACCTCCTTGTGGTCCGCAGACGCGCGAGCCAGTAAAACATGGTCGCAAGCACCGCCAGTACAGGGAGCGCCAGGAGAGGGCGGATGCGGAGGGGCTCCGGGATCACCTGCGCCTGTCCGATGAAAAAGGACATCGATGCGACGAACAGCGCGAAGCACATCCGCCACAGGTGCCTCGCAACCCGCGGCTTTCCACGGCGCGGGCCCGATCGCATCACCCGGAGATCGCCCGAAGCAGCGAGCATTCCCACCACCCCGAACATGAAGAATGGAAACGCCGGCATGCGGTCCCGACCCAGGCCGTCCGGGCTGAGCGCAGCCTCTGCTCCCAGGGCGAGCGTGACCAACCCCACCCCGAGCGCCACCGCGAGCCCCCCGGCGTCGAGCCAACGCGCGTGCGAGGGGACAGGGCGCACCGTTGTCAGCGCGGTGATCACCAGATAGGCCGTGAGCAGCGCCGCAGGCACGTTCAGGTAGGGCGCCGCCCCACGCGCGAACGCCAGCAGGAGTCCGCCAGCGCACATCGCCAGCATGCTGTAGACGAAGACCATGCCGGCCCGGCGATGCGCCCGTTCGCCCTTCCCCGAGTAGAGCGCGATATAGCCGGAGAGAAGGGCGAGCGTGCCAGCCACGATGTGGACGAGATAGACCATCGGTATTCCTCATGCTGCTGATGTGATCCGGGCTGGCGTTCCTGGTTGGAGCATCTGGTCCCCCGCCGAGGGCTTCCTATGGGTTCTCAATACGTCGGAGACCCGTCGCCGGTTTCAGTTTCCTATTGTCATCCCATAGGAGGATGGCGCCTACCACGCTTTTGCGCAAGGATACCGCCGGTACGCGGCGTGCTTCCTCTTGATTTCGACAACAAGGCCCCTTACACTCGTGTCGAAACCGACAAGATGAACCACTTTGACCGGAGGAGCCCAAAGTGACGGACGGGGCGCGGACAAACCTGCGCGGCGCGGTGGACCTCCTCATCCTGAGGACCCTCTCCTGGGAGCCCACACACGGATGGGGGATCAGCCAGCAGATCCAGGAGCGAAGTGAGGGCGTGCTCGAGATGAACCAGGGCTCCCTCTACCCGGCGCTCCAGCGTCTGGAGCAGAAGGGCTGGATCGATAGCGAGTGGCATGTCACGGACCAGAACCGGCGGGCGAAGGTGTACGCGCTCACGCCCCGGGGGCGGCGGGAGCTGGAGCACGAGGCGGCGAGCTGGCGACGCCACACGCGGGCCGTGGAGATGGTTCTTTCGGGCGGCACGGCCTGAGCTGCCGATGAGCCTCCTCCGTGTGCTGGTGGCCCGGCTTCGGCTTCTCTTCCGCCGTGCGGCGTTGGATCGGGAGGTCGATGAGGAGTTCCGGTTCCACCTGGAGATGGAGACGGAGCGCCTCACCCGGGCCGGAGTCCCCCCGGCTGAAGCGAGGCGGCGGGCGGTCCTCGCATTCGGAGGGATCGAGGGCCACCGGGAGGCCATGCGGGATGGATGGCAGATTCCCGTCGTGGAGGAGGCCGTCCGGGAGGCGCGGCACGCGATACGGAGCCTGCGCCGCTCGCCCGCCTTCGCCGGCGCCATCGTTGTGACCCTCGGCCTGTCCCTCGGCGCCGTGGCGGCGGTC
>JBGTFI010000351.1:0-6875 GCA_041747335.1 Phycisphaeraceae bacterium
CGTCGGGGGTGCGGGCGCAGGCGGTGAGCTGGCACGGCGAGTTGGTGGACGACTTCCGCATCGAAGAGAGCGCCGCGATGATCCACGTGCTCAACGCGCCCTCCCCGGCGGCGACGGCTTGCCTCAACATCGGGAAGCTGATCGCCCAGCGGGTGATCCTGCGCCTGGGGCGGTAGGGACGATCCTGTCGGCGCGCGGCGTCGGGGGTGCGCGGTTCGCGGTTTCCTAAAGCCGCCACTGCCCGCGGTAGGCGTTGCCGAGCATGCCCTGGGCGGCAGGGTCGCCGAGGATGCGTTCGCGCGCCGCGTCCCAGCGGAGCTTTCTGCCAGTGAGCATGGCGATCTGGCCGAGGTGGCCGGGGGTGACTGAGCGGTGGGCGACCTCCGCGGGGGTGAGGGTGAGCTTGCGGGACTTCACGCAGTCCAGGAAGTTGCGATGGTGGCCGGGGGAGGTGAACAGGTGGATCTCCTCCGGGCCGATCTTCTCCTGGAGCAGGGATTTGGGATAGGCGTCGATCCATCCGCGATCGACGCGGACCCAATGCCCGCTTTCGCCGATCCACTTCGCGCCGCCCTCGATGTCGCGATGGCCCCCGGCCATGATGAACTCGATGTCGCCAGGGTACTTCATCGTTAGCCGGTAACGCGAAGCGCAGTTGTAGATGCCATCGGGGATGTACTCGCCCGATCCGGCGACCTCGAGCGGGCCGATCGTGTCGTCGTTGCCCAGGCCCCAGTGGGCGATGTCGCAGTGGTGGCCGACCCAGTCGGTGAGCTGCCCGCCGCCGTAGTCGAGGTTCCACCGCCACTGAAAGACGCACTTTTCCGGGGTGTACGGGGACCACGGCGCCGGGCCGAGCCACATGTCGTAGTTGAATCCTTCAGGGGGCTGGGTGGGCGTCTGGTTGTCCGGGGAACGGAACGGTCCGCTGGGCAGGCCGACCTCGACGCGCACGATCTTGCCCAGCCGTCCGTTGCGGACCAGCTCGCACCCGAAGCGAAAGTTGGAAAACGAGCGCTGCCAGCTTCCGGTCTGCCAGACGCGCTGGTGGCGGGTGAGCGCGTCGATCATCGCCCGGCCTTCGAGGAGGCTGTGCGAGAAGGGTTTTTCGCCGTAGACGTCCTTGCCGTTCCTGGCGGCTTCGATCGACGTGAGCGCGTGCCAGTGATCGGGCGTAGCCATCGAAACCGCGTCGATGTCCTTTCGGGCGCACAGCTCGCGATAGTCTTCGTACGTGGCGCAGTCTGTGTTCTGATACTTCTGATCGACGCGGGCCTTGGCCCCGCGAAGATGGTTCGCATCGACATCGCAGACGGCGACGACATGGCAATCGGGCTGCTGGAGGAACTCGTGGAGGTTGGCTCCGCCCATCCCGCCGACGCCGATGCATCCGAGGGTGATGCGCTCGCTGGGGGCGGGTCGGCCGGGTTGTCCGAACACGCTCGAGGGCAGAATGGTGGGCGCCGCGACGGCCGCGGCCCCGGCGGTCGCCGCCTTATGGAACTGACGACGGGTAAGCGTCCAAGGCGAGGCCGAACCAGGCGTGCGCGTCATGGGAAAACCTCCTGGGAACAAAAGGACCGGGGCGTGGGACAGTATAGCGGCCCGCGCAGGGTGGGCACTGCCCACCTGGTCTTACGGCTTGGGTGGATCGTGGTGGGCGGTGCCCACCCTACGGCGGTCAGACTTGGTGGGGGGATTCGCCGTGGCCGACGCGCAGGGCGGCGAGGAACTCGGTGGCGGACTGCGCTTCGAGGGCGCGCTGGTGGGTTTCGGCGCTGTCGAAGGTGACGGCGATCAGGCGCAGCATCTCGATCTGGGAGGTCTGGTCGTCCTGTGGGGTGAGCAGGAGGAAGATCAGCCGCGCAGGTTTGCCGTCGGTGGCGTCGAAGTCGATCCCGCGCTCGCTGCGCCCGACGACGATGGTGGATTTCTTGATCTCCGGGAGGCGGGCGTGGGGCACGGCCAGTCCCCTGCCGATGCCCGTGGACATGATCTGCTCGCGCTGCCAGACTTCGCGGTCGATGCGTTCGACATCAAGGTTGGCAAGCAGCGTCCCGGCGCGGGCGGCGAGCTCGGCGATCGCCTGTCGGACAGTGGTGGCCTGGAGGTTCAGGAGAATCTGCTTTTCACTGAGCAGTTCGGCGAGCGAACGCTGGATGGGGCGCTGAAGGAGCTTCTGCATCATCGGCCCGGCGATGAGGCTGGTGACCAGGGCCATGACGACGATGGCGACGAAGAGTCGCTCGGTGACCAGCCCGGCGTCGAGCGCGAGCTGGGCGAGGATGATCTCCATGGCGCCGCGGGCGGACATGCCGAAGCCCACGGCCCAGCTTTCCTTGCGACTCAGGCCCGCCCAGACAGCGCCCAGGTAGCACCCGACGACCTTCCCCACCACAGCGATCACCAGCACGATCAGCACCAGGGGCAGGTCGAAAGAGGCGACGAAGTTCACGCGCAGGCCGATGCTGGCGAAGAACAGCGGGGCGAAGATGTTGGTGATGAACTGGTGGATGGTTTCGCGGGTGCGCTCGCGCAGGTGGCGTGAATCGCCGATGGCGACCCCGGCGATGAACGCGCCGAATATCGCATGAATGCCCAGCCACTCGGTGAAGGCCGAGGCGAGCAGCGCGATGGTCAGGACAAACCCCAGCACGCCCCCCGGCCAGCTTGAATGCGCCTGGATGTACGGCAGGCTGCGGTGGGCGAGCCACCTTCCGGCGGTGAGCGCCAGCCCGACAAAGAGCAGCGTCCCGACCAGCGTCACGATCAGTCCGTCGCCGCCCTGCCCGTGGATCGTCGCCAGGAGCAGGGCGAAGCCCATCCATCCGCCCAGGTCGTTGACCATGGCGGCGGACATGATGAGCATGCCCAGATCGCTCTTGAGCATGTTGAGGTCGATGAGGATGCGGGCGATCACCGGGAGCGCGGTAATGGACATGGCGATGCCGACGAAGAGGGCGAAGGGAACCGGGGCGGCCGAGGGATCCATGCCCAGGGCGCGGGGCATCAGAAGCGCCAGACCCGCGCCGAGGACAAACGGGATCAGGACGCCGGTGGTGCTGACGAACGCGGCGACCTTTCCCTGGCGCCAGACGCTTGAAAGATCGACCTCAAGACCGGCGACGACCATGAGCAGGCAGACCGAGACGACGACGAAGGCGTCGAGTCCGATCCTCACGGGGCCCTCGGCGGGGAACAGCCAGGCGTAGGCCTCCGGACTGATGGCGGCGAAGAAAGTCGGGCCCAGAAGGATGCCCGCGAGGATTTCCCCCAGGACGGCGGGTTGGCGAAAGCGCGTGGCGACTTCGCCCAGCAGACGTGCGAGGCCGAGCAGAACGGCTAAGGACAGCAGGAGGGCGGTCATCGCCGCCGGGTCCAATCCGCCCGCTGCCAGGGTCCAGATCATCTACCTGCGCTCCGTGCGTGTCCCTGAGTCCCTGACCCCGCGCCTGGGCGCGGCCGGAGGAGACCTGCCCGACGCCGGTGACGCGACGGCGGGCATCTTAGGGAACGGTTCGGGCGCTGGCGAACGGGGCCGGCGAGGTGATTTGGGGGTCGAGAAACCGATGCGGTGGGCGGCCGATGGGTAACGCCCGGCCGTTGCGGGGCATCACAGAATCGGGCGCGGTGGCAGATATCTTGTAAATATTTGCGTTCTAAGTGTTTATGGTCTATCGCGGAGGTTCTGGTTGCTGGTGGGGGGGATCAGGCCTACGATCCTGGCGGTACGCGGGCGTGCCCCAGGGCGGCTCATTCCAGACTCAGGAGTCCTCTCATGCGGGCACTCGTCGCGATTCCCGTCTTCAACGAGCAGACCTACGTCACGCGGGTGCTGGAGAAGGTCCGGCGGTTCGCGCCCGATGACATCCTGGTCATCGACGATGGTTCAACGGATGACACCCCGCTCCTCGTCGCCCGCCAGCCGGTCGAGGCAATCCGCCACGCGGTCAACCGGGGCTACGGGCAGTGCATGATCGACGCTTTCCGCTGGGCGCAGTGTTACCGGTTTGACTGGCTGATCACCATGGACTGCGATGAGCAGCACGAACCGGAAAGTCTCCCGGACTTCCTGCGGGCGATCGAGGCGGGCGGGGCGGACATCATCTCCGGCAGCCGGTACCTGGAGCGCGACGAGAAGGACGACTCACCCCCGCGCGAGCGGCGGGAGATCAACCGGAGGATCACCGAGCTGGTGCGCGAGACGCTGGGGCTGAACCTCACCGACGCATTCTGCGGGTTCAAGGCCTACCGGGTGGGGGCGATGAAGAAGCTTCAGTTGGATGAAGCGGGGTATGCGTTCCCGCTTCAGTTCTGGGTGCAGGCAGCGGCCTACGACCTGAAGGTCGCCGAGATTCCCATCCGCCTGATCTACAACGATCCCAATCGGACGTTCGGAGGGGTGCTGGATGATTCCGGACACCGGCTGGGGCATTATCTTTCGGTGTTCGACCGGGAGCTGCGCAAGTTCCCCCATCGTTTCGAGGGCATCTGCGTCCCGTGCGCCGCGACGAAGCTCGGCCCGTCGCGGCAGGGGTGCGGGGTGGAAGAAACCAGCGAACCGGCGCGGCGACACGCCTGAAGGAGCGGCCGGTCCCGGCGCGTCCCGCCATGGAGCTGACCTGCGAACCACCGCTTGACGCCTGGCAACCGTCGGGCGACCCCCGGAAGTTCACCTCGCTCAGATCCATCATTCACGTTCCGCCGGGGGTCGAGGCCCGAATGGGCGGGCCGATCCTCGCCACGGGGCATCAGGCTTATCTCTTCCATCCGGGTATCCTGGCGAAGTACCTCGCGCTGGATGAGGCCTGCCGCCGCCTGGGGGCGATGCCTCTGAACGTGGTGGTGGATCAGGACGTGTACGACGCGCTGACCCTGGAGCTTCCGATTCTGCGCGCTGGGAGGCTCGGTGTGCATCGGGTGCGCCTGGCGGAGCAGGCGGCTGAGGTTCCGGTGGGGGCGCAGCCGGGGGTTGACGCGGCAAAAGTCATTCGAGCACTCGAACGGGCGATAGCGGACCTAGGCGCGTCGTTGCAGGCGGACCTTTCGCCGATCATCGACGCATGGCGCGATCTTCCCGCTGCCCGCACGCTCGCGGAGCAGATGGCCGGCGTGGTCGGGCGGCTGATGTCGCCCTATGTGGGAGAGATGCCGTGGGTGCTGGCGAGCGATCTGCTTGGGACCGAGTGCGGCCGGTCTATCGTGGGGCGGATGATTGAGGACGCGGCCGGTTGCGTCCGTGCGTACAACGCCGCGGCGGGGGCACATCCGCAGGCGGGGCTGACGGCGATGCGCATCGAGCGCGAGCGCGTCGAGCTGCCGCTGTGGTGGATGTTCCCCGGAAGATCGCGGCAGCGGGTGTACGCGGACCTCTCGGACAACCGGGCGATCCTGACGGTTGAAAGCGGAGAGGGGATCGCATGGGAGAATGATGGTGATGGGAAGGGCAGGCTGGCGCCGCGGGCGCTTCTGCTGACGGGGCTGATGCGCGCGCGGTTCTGCAACCTCTTCATCCACGGGCGCGGTGGGGGCGTGTACGACCGGGCGACCGCGATGTGGTGGCGGGATTGGCTTGGGGAAACGCTCGCGCCCGATGCGGTGGTCTCGGCGGACGTGCGGCTGCAGTTCGATGCGCCGGTGGCCGGGCCGGGAGAGGTGCAGCGCGCGGTGTGGCGGGCGCATCACCTGCCGTTCAACATCGACCGGGCGCTGCCCCCGGAAGTAAGGCGGAATGATCCGAAAGTTGAGCGCAAGCGTGAGGTTCTCGCGCACATGGACGATGACCGCGACCGGGCAAGGCGCTACGCGGCGTTTCGGGAGGTCAGGCGGATCAATGAGGGGCTGGCGGCCGCGCATCCGCATCTGCTTGAGGAGGCGGCGCGCGACCTGGAGAGCGCGCGACTTGGCGCGGCGAATAGCGGGATCGCGGGCAAGCGCGACTGGTGTTTCGCGCTGTATCCGAAGGGGGTGATGGAGGCGATGGCGAGTGGCTTGAGGGCCATGGCGGCCGCGGGTTCGGGCTACAATACCGCACGATGAAACCCCACTTCCTGCGCTCGTTGCTGATCGTTCTTGCGTACTCAGCCCTGTTTCAGGCCGCGCCGGTTCGCGGCGCGGAGGCCTCGGAGGGTGATCGCTGGTACGTCATTCGCCTGGCGGGTCAGCGGGCGGGGTGGATGCACACGGCGACGCAGACGGAGGATGATCGGATCATCACACACAGCCGCACGCACATCATGATCCGCCGGGGGGGGATCGAGCTGGCGATCGAACTGGGGACGCGGTTCGTCGAGACGAACGAGGGCAAGCCGATCGAGGCCGAGAGCGTTCAGCGCCTGGCGGGAACGGATGTCCGTCAGGTCATGGTCTTCAAGGAGGACGCGATCGAGCTGACGACGATTCAGGGCGGGCAGCGCACCAGCAGTGTCGTCCCGCTGCCGGAGGGGGGATTTCTGGCGCAGGCGGCTGCCGAGCGCGAGATGCGCCGGCAGTTTGATGAGGGCGCTCATGAGGTGAGCGTGCGGACGATCGACCCGGCGCTCGGGGCGCAGGTGATCGAGGTGACCACGAAGCGCGGGGAACGGACGAACGTGGAGGTGTTCGGAAAGGTGGTTCCGGCGACGGTGATGCTCACGAGCGTGTCGATGATGCCGAACCTGACGACGCGCGAGTATGTCGATGATGAGGGGCGTATGGTGCGCTCGACGGTGGCGATGCTTCCGGGGATGGAGATGGAGATCCTGGCGGCCGACGAAGCGCTGGCGAAGGCGGAGTTGGACCCGCCGGAGCTGATGGCCCAGACGCTGATCGAGCCGGATCGGCCAATGCGCGGGCCGCGGGAGCTGCGCAAGGCGCGCTACCATGTAAGCTTCGAC
>JBGTFI010000352.1:0-1509 GCA_041747335.1 Phycisphaeraceae bacterium
CCCCGCCCACAGCCATGCCCACGCTCCTCCACCGCCCGCACACGGGCCTGAAGATCCTCCATCAGAATGGACGATTGAACCCAACGCATAGTAGGTATTTGTTAGGATACCCGCCCGTCCCCCGGCCGTCAACCCCACCCCCCGCAAAACCTATCAAAGTCAGCAATCCCCCTCCCCACCCTCCGTCGCTCCGTCGTTTCCTCCCCCATACCCCCCCCACGCACGGATATACGCCGCCACCGCCGGGGGAGTCAGCCCCTCGATCGGCTCCCCGGCCGCGACGCGCCGGCGGATCTCCGTCGAACTCACCGCCATTCCCGGTACGTCCACGATCCGTCCCGCCCAGACCTTCGGATCGAACCCCGCCGGCAACTCCGTCAGCAGCTTCTCCCGCGTGTCGGGCAGGCGGACCATCACCACCAGCTCAGCGAGTTCCACGATCCGGTCAGGCTCCTTCCACCGGTCAAAAGCACGCAGTTGATCGCCCCCGATCAGCAGCCGAATCGTCGCCCCCTCCCCCAGCTTCGCCCGCAACCGCTCGAGCGTCTCCACCGTATAGCTCGGTTCTTGGCCGCGCTGTCGCTCGATCTCATCGGTCCAGATGGCCGCCCGATTCTGATCCGCCAGCGCCAGTTCGAGCATCCGGATGCGATGATGCGCTTCCGTCAGCGTCCGCTCGCGCTTGAAGGGCGACCTCCCCGCCGGGACATAGAGCGTCACCTCCGCACCTACCTGCCGCCGCACCCGCTCAGGCAGGCGCACGTGCGCCCAGTGCGGCGGATCGAAGCTCCCGCCGAACACCAGCACCCGGCGGCATGTGGTCCAGTCGCCTTTCCACAAAGCAGTCACCTTCCCAGGTCGGATGGAATGGGGGTATAGAGAAGCGCCTCGGAGGGGTCCACTTCATCGCGCAGAATCTCGAGCCGGCACACCGCTTCGACGAGGTTACCCCCCGCCAGGGCGAACTTCCTCGCAAGCCGGATCATCCAGGGAATCTTCCACGGCCGGACCATCACATAACCCATCGCCGCCCGCGGCCTGCTCTCGCCTTCGGGCGTGACCCACCGGACCACTTGAAGCGGGAGCGCGGTCGTCGCATCATCCACCACCGCACGATAGACCGCGAAGCTCACCCGCCGGCGAAGCGCCACCCTTGCCGCCGTGAAGCTCTCCATGTCCACCGCGGCCGCGGCGTATCGTTCCCGCAGCGCCCGCTTCTCGCTCACGGTGCATACCGCGTGATCGCGCTGAAGCAGGGCAAGCTCTTCCCGCGGACGATCCCGATCCGCCACCTCACGGGGAAGCGCCCGGGCGACGGCGATCGCCTTGTCCCCGCCGTCGATCACCCAGCTCGGCATGAGCACGATCCCGGCAGGCAGCTTCGCATCCAGCCCCCCGCAGAAGCCCACCCACACCAGCCGGTCCGCGTGGTACTGCTCGATCAGCCGCTCGGCCAGCGCCTCGGCCCGCTCGGCCCCCGGCCCGCCGTACCCCACCACCACCCGGAAC
>JBGTFI010000353.1:0-11616 GCA_041747335.1 Phycisphaeraceae bacterium
CTTCACGCGCGCAAGATGGCCGCCAGCCTCCAGGCCGTCGCCTCACGCCAGCGCGCTGCCAACCCCGTGCTGCTGTGGGTGGATCGCGATGCCGGACACGGCGCGGGCAAACCGCTGCGCCTGCGCGTCCGCGACACGGCCGACCAGCGCATCTTCATGATGTGGCGTCTGGGCATGTTGCCCGATTATGCGCGGGAGTAGACACGCAGCGGCAGGGACGGCATGGTCAGGCGGCGTCTTCCGACGCCGAAGCTGAACCGTGTCCCTGGATACGTTTCCCGCGCGTCTGGATGGTTCAGGCATCTCAGGAGACTTCCCATGTCCACCGAATCCGCGAATTCCTCCCCTTCGGGAGCGCCCCTTTCCCGCCGGGAGCTGGTGGCGCTTTCGGCGACGTTCGGGTCGGCTTTCCTGGCGGCGCAGGGGATGGGCGGGGCCCTGGCCGGGGAAACCCCCGCGCCGCGCCCGCCGGGCAAGCGGTATGACATGAAGAAGTCGATCAACCTCTGGGCGCTGCCCTATCCGCAGAAGATGTCGCTCGACGAGTGCCTGGTGCTGTGCGCCCAGGCGGGTTTTGAGGGTGTGGAGCTTAATTACGCGCTCGAGGGGGATCTCTCCCCCGAAGCGAGCGAGGCGGATATCGAGGTGATCGGCCGGCGCGTGCGCGAGCTGGGGATGGCCGTCAGCGGGATGTGTTCGTTCCTGTTCTGGCCTTATTCGTTCACGCACGAAGACCGCGTCCGCCGCGAGAAGGGCGTGGAGCTGGCGCTGCGGATGATCCGGGCCGCGCGGCTGCTGGGGACCGAGAATCTCCTGATCGTTCCGGGAACGGTCTACGCCCCCTGGCTGCCGGATGAGCCGCCGGTGGCGCACGATGTCGCCGAGCGGCGCGCCAAGGCGGCCGTGGCCCGGCTGATCCCCGAAGCGAAGCGGGAGGGCGTGTACCTCAACATCGAGAACATCTTCGCCAACGGTTTTCTGCATAGCCCGCAGGAGATCAACACGTTCGTCGATTCGTTCGAGAGCGACCGCGTGGCCGTCCACTTCGACACCGGCAACATCATGCAGTACCACTTCCCGGAGCACTGGATTCCGCTGGTGGGCAAGCGCATCCGCAACATTCACCTCAAGGAATACTCGAAGAAGGTGCATGAGTTCAATCTCAACGCCTTTCGGCCGCTGCTCGACGGAACGACCAACTGGCCCGCGGTGCTGGATGCCCTCGAAGCCGTCGGATACCGCGGTTACCTGACGTTCGAGTACTTCAACCCGTTTCCGTACTGGCCTGAGGCGCTGGTCTACAGCACCTCCGATGCGCTGGACCGGATGTTGGGGCGCAAAGGTTGAACCCCCCGACGGCGCGCGTTCTACACCGCCGGCTGGTGCATCGACAGGCAGTGGATCGCCCCCAGGCCGACGACGAGGTGCTCAGCCCGCAGGGGGATGATCTCGTGGTCGGGCATGGCCTGTTCGAGGGCCTGGATCGCCAGGTCATCGCTCTTCTGCCCGAACACCGGAAGCAGAACCGCGCGGTTGACAATGAGGAAGTTGGCGTAGCTGGCGGGGGTGGGGCACAGTCCCGTCCTACCCAGCGGGTCGGGCGGGTAGTCGTAGAGGATCGGCTCGGGCACGGGGAGGGGGACGAGGTTGAACGGTTTTCCATCCTGATCGCGGGCGGCGCGGAGCACGCGCCAGTTGCGTTCGAGCATGTCGTGATCGGGGTGCGAGCGGGGCGCTTGAATCGCGGCAATGGTGTCGGGGGCGATGAAGCGGGCGACATCGTCGATGTGGCCATCCGTGTCATCGCCCTCGATCCCGCCGGGCAGCCACAGGACGTGGGACGTGCCGAGCGCTTCGTGGAGGCGGTGTTCGATCCGGGTGCGGGAGAGGTGGGGGTTTCGGTTGGGATTGAGCAGACACTGCTCGGTGGTCATGACGACGCCCCGGCCGTTTACTTCGATGCTTCCGCCTTCGAGGACCAGGTCGTGTCGCCAGATGGGGATGTTCAGGAGGTTGGCGATGTGCTGCGGGATGACATCATCGTGCGCGTAGGGTTCGTACTTGGCGCCCCAGCAGTTGAAGATGAAGTCGTGGCACGCGAGGGGGGCCGCGGCCCCCGGACGGGTGACGAAGATCGGCCCGTAGTCGCGGATCCAGGAGTCATCGGTCAGCCAGGGGTGGTCGCGCCCGATGACGTGGACCTTGGCGAAGCGCCGGCAGTGCTCGATGATCGGTTCGTACTGCGCCTGGGCCTTCTCCAGACAGCCCGGCCAGGTGTCGGGATTGTGGGGGAAGGTGAGCCAGACAGCTTCGACGGCCTCGAACTCGGCGGGCATGCGGTAGCCCAGCGCGCGGGCGGAATGTGTCGGCGTGTCGGGTGTCGGGGTGTCGGGTGTCAAGGTGTTGGTGTGTTGTGTGTTGTGTGTTCTGTGTTGGGGGGTACATGCTCACGCTGCGCGAGGGCAGGGCACAGGGGGGACATGGTCAAGCTCCGCGGACTAAGCTTGACCATGCCATCCAGGGTGAAGCTTCTACGCATCCGGGCCTGTTGCGGGATCGATGAAGCGTCGGGTGAGGTCGGCGTAGGCGTCGATGCGGCGGTCGCGGAGGAACGGCCAGGCCTGTCGCTGGGGTTCGATGCGCGAAAGGTCGCAATCGACCACCAGCAGCGCTTCCTCCTCGCGCCCGGCCTGGGCGATGATGACGCCGGCCGGATCGGCGACGAAGCTCGATCCGTAGAACTGTAAGTCGCCTTCGACGCCGATGCGGTTGACGGCCGCGACGAACAGGCCGTTGGCGATGGCGTGGCTGCGCTGCATGGTGATCCAGGCATCGCGCTGGGCTTCGCGGATTCCGGGGGGGTCTTCGGGGATAAAGCCGATGGCGGTGGGATAGAGCAGCACCTGCGCGCCCTGGAGGGCGGTGAGGCGCGCGGCTTCGGGATACCACTGGTCCCAGCAGATCAGCGTGCCGACGGTCGCCTTGCGGGTCTGGTACGTCCGCCAGCCGGGCGCGGCGGGCGGGCCGTCACCGGGGGTGAAGTAATACTTCTCGAAGAAGCCCGGATCGTCGGGGATGTGCATCTTGCGGTAGCGACCGGCCAGTTTTCCGCGGTGATCGATCATGACCGAGGTGTTGTGGTAGACGCCGGGCGCGCGCTTCTCGAAGAGGGAGGCGGCGATCTCGATGCCCAGTTCGCCCGCCAGGGCGCACAGGTGATCGGTCGTCGGCCCGGGGATCGGCTCGGCGAGTGCGAAGTGGTCGGCCGATTCGACCTGGGGGAAGTAGAGGGTGGTGAAAAGCTCCTGCGTCACCGCCAGGTGACAACCGGCCTGGGCGGCCTGGCGGATCAGGTCGGTGGCACGGCGGAGATTCTCCAAGGGGTCGGCCACGCATGCGTGCTGACACAGTCCGAGGCGGAGGATTTGGTGGTCATTCGCCATCTTCGTAGGGTGGGCACCGCCCACCATGCCTTGAGAACAGGCCCGTTCTTGGTGGGGGGTGCCCACCCTACTTACTTGACCATGCCGCCCAACCGCTATCCGCTACCCGCCAACCCTACCACCCCAGCACGTAGGCGAAGATCAGCGGGGCGACGATCGTGGCGTCCGATTCGATCATGTGCATCGGCGTGTCCACGCCGAGCTTTCCCCAGGTGATCTTCTCCGTCGGCAGCGCGCCGCTGTACGAGCCGTAACTGGTGGTCGAATCGCCGATCTGGCAGAAGTAGGCCCACAGGGGCACGTCCTCGCGGAGAAGATCCTGGTGGAGCATGGGGACGACGCAGATCGGAAAGTCACCCGCGATGCCCCCGCCGATCTGGAAGAAGCCCACCGGCGTCTTGCGAGCGGTGTCCGTGTACCACTCGGCCAGGGCCATCATGTATTCGATGCCCGTGCGCACGGTGTGGACGTGGCGCACCTTGCCCTCGATGCAGCGGGCGGCGTAGATGTTCCCCAGCGTCGAATCCTCCCAGCCCGGCACGATGATCGGCAGGTTCTTCTCCGCGGCCGCGACGAGCCAGGAGTCCTTGGGGTCGATCTGGTAATGCTCCTTGAGCCTGCCCGAAAGGATCGCCTGATAGAAGAACTCATGCGGGAAGTAGCGCTCGCCGGCGTCGTCGGCCTGTTTCCAGAGTTCGAGGACCGCGCGCTCCATGCGGCGGAAGGCCTCTTCCTCCGGGATGCAGGTGTCCGTCACGCGGTTGAGGTGGTGGTCCAGCAGCTCCTTCTCCCGCTGGCGGGTGAGGTTGCGCCAGTCCGGGACACGCACATAGTGATCGTGGGCCACGAGGTTGAAGATGTCTTCCTCGAGGTTGGCGCCCGTGCAGGAGATCGCATGGACCTTCCCCTGGCGGATCATTTCCGCCAGCGACAGGCCCAGCTCGGCGGTGCTCATGGCTCCGGCGAGGGTCATGAACATCTTCCCGCCGCCGTCGAGGTGTTCGACGTATCCCCGCGACGCGTCCACGACGCTGGCGGCGTTGAAATGACGGTAATGCTTCGTGATGTATTCGCGGATGGTCAAGGTCGGCCAAAGGTACGGCAACGGCGGGAGGGGATCAAGGGGAGGGGCGTTGCCAATTGCCGAGTGCCGCCTCCCGTCTCCTGTCTCCTGTCTCCCACCCTTGGACTTCCCTGCCTCACCGCCTCGATCCCTGATACGCTGGGGGGGATGAGTGTGGGTTCGTTGCAATTGACTGGTCGGGTGGTGGTGGTCGAGTCGGCCGACGAACTGTACGACCGCCTGGCGGCCGACCTTCTGGGGCGGGCCTTGATGGCGGTCAAGGACCGCGAGGTGTTTCACCTGGCGCTTTCCGGGGGCTCGACGCCCGAGCCGTTCTACATCCGTCTGGTGACCGACCCGCGCTTCCGGCTTCTGCCCTGGCAGGCGACGCACATTTGGCTGGTGGATGAGCGGCGGGTGCCGGCGGACGATGAGCGCTCGAACCTCAAGTTGATCCGTGAGACGCTGGCGGAGCACGTCCCGATGCGGGCAAGGCACTTCCACACCCTCGATGCGATGGACGACGCCGCGGCCGACGACTACGAACACGACCTGCGCCACACGATCGTCCCGAATCCGGATCCGGCCTCGCCGAGCCTCTCGGCCGCGCCGCGTCTGGATTTCGTGCTTCTGGGGATGGGGGACGACGCCCACACGGCGAGTCTGTTTCCGAAGTCGGAGGCGATCAACGAGGCCTCGCGGCTGGTGGTGGTCAATGACGGGCCGTTCGTCACACCTCCGGCGCGGATCACGATGACGTTCCCGCTGCTCAACGCCGCGCGCGACCTGGCGGTGCTGGTGACGGGGTATAAGAAGGCGGCGACGCTCCGCCGCGTCGATGAGCAGCTTCGCGTTCATGGGCCGGCGCCGCACACGATGCCGATCACGGGCATTGTGCCGACGGACGGGGCGCTGACGTGGTACCTCGACGGTCCCTCGGCCGGGCAGGAGGCGAAGGAGTAGTCGTCTCCGCCGCAGGCGGAAAGGAGCCCGGCTGCCCTAACCCGCGGCGATCGCCCTGGGCGCGAACAGCCCCAGGCGCGGGCTGAGCAGTTCGATCGTCTCGACGCGCGTCAGGATCGCCAGCAGTTCCAGGTGCGCCTCGTCACTGAGCGGGCCGGCGGCGTACTGTCGCGCCACCTGGGCCATGCGATCCCACCCTTCGTGGGCGGCCACGGCGCCGGGGGTGACCTCGGCGCGTCCCTTGATGAGCACCACATCGCTCTGCCCCTCCTCCTGGAACAGCCAGCACACCTTGTCGCACCGCCGGAGGTGCTCGACCTTGCGCGTCCCGGCCGCGGTAAGCGTCATCAGCGTGCGCAGGTTGTCGTTGGTGACAGCCGTCATCCACCGCGCGTGGGGGTAGCCGTGTTCGTCGATCGTGGTCATGACGCCCAGCGGGTTGACATCCACCACCCGCAGCGCGACTTTCGCGAGTTCCCGTTCATCGGTCATGGAGCGCCCCTTTCGCGTCGATCGTGACGCGGCGGACATGATAGCGGAAGCGACTGAGAGGGAAAGCCGTTTTATCCCACGATCGGGTGCGGCGTGGTGGTTTGACAGTCACATGCTCACGCTTCGCGAGAGCATGGGACCCGACACTTGGCGCCGGCTGCCTTACACCTGCCGCAGGTAATCGAGCATCTTCCCCGCCCGGGCAAAGCCGGGGAAGAACTCGCTCCCCAGCGCATCAAACCCGAACAAGCGCTCGAGCGCTTCGGCGAAGACGAGGCGGAAGTCGGTGTGGACGGGCAGGTCGCGGCGGTCGATGAGGTTCTCGCGGTCCAGGCCGGTCCACCGGCCGTAGAGCCTGCGCCCGTTCACCATCCCGCCCATGGCGAGCATGAAACCGCCGCGCCCGTGGTCCGATCCGTTGTTGCCGTTCTCATGCACCGTTCGGCCAAACTCGCTCATGACCAGCACGAGCGTGCGCTCCATGCGCGGGCCCAGATCGTCGCTGAACGCCCGCAGCGAGCCCGCCAGGTCCGCGAGCATGTTCGCCATCGTCCCCTCGGCGCCGCCCTGAAAGGCGTGGTGGTCCCACCCGTGGTAGTCGAGGGCCGTGACCTCCACGCCCCGATCGGCCTTGATCAGTCTGGCGACGTGGCTGAGCTGAGTGCCGAACCCGCTTGGCGGGTAAGTGGCGCTGTTGGTTCCCTCGCGGATGATGCGGTCAAGCTCACGCAGGCGGGCGATCGCCCGGCTTCCCGCGGCCAGGATGGTCTGCTGGTTCGTCTGCCCGTCGATGGGCGGGTGAGCGGCGGGGACGGCCTGACCGGCGCGCGACGGGCGCTGAGCCGCGCGGACTTCAGCCGCTTGCTTCTGGTTCAGCGATCGCTCCTCATCGCAGTTGACATAGAGCTTCTCGAAGACGTCGAGCGTCTGGTTCATGCCGTAGCCGGGCACCGCCAGGACGGGGTATTCCCCGCGCAACGAGCGGGGGAGGACCGGCTGGAATGAGACACCGCGCAGGTCCGATTCGTGGTTCGTGCGCGTGTGGGTGAGATAGCGGCTGAGCCACCCTTCGGTGATGTGCCTGGTTCCGGGGGCGGCGCGTTCCATGAAGTCCTGGGCGTCGAAGTGGCTGCGCGTCGGATGAGGCGACCCGACGCTGAGGATCGGGGCGATCCTGCCCTCGCGGAAGAGGTCGTGCAGGGGGCGCATGGCCGGGTGCAGCCCGAAGTAATCGTTGAGCGGGGCGGCCCCGCGATCACCCGCCCCCGCCCCCGGAAGTGCCGCGGGACCGGGTACCGCGATCGTCGGCCGAACGCGATAATAGAGCGGATCACCGTAGGGCACGAGAACCTGGAGCGGATCCGCCCCGCCCCGGAGGTAGATGACCACGAGGGTCGGCTTTGGTTGCGCCGGATCGCCGGACTTGTCCTGCGCAAGGACGAACGGCGCGGCCGAGAGCGCCGACCCGGCGATGATCGCGCCACTGGAATGGCGAATGAACTGTCGTCGTGTGGGTTGCATGGTGAATGATCCTTCCGCAATGCCTGCACAAGCTCGACGTTGGGTGGCATGGGCAAGGCTCTGCTTGCCCGTGAAAAGAGCGCTCGCGCCGCCTACTGCCGCTGAAACGCCGAGGAACCGAGCAACATGCCCAGCAGCAGGCGATCATCGTCCACGGCCTCGAGCGCCGCGCGTGAACGATCATCGAGCGCGCCGCCGAGCAGTTCGGTGTCGAGTGTGCTCACTTTCTCCTGCGCACGCATGGCTCGGAGGCGGGGGAGGAGCGCTTCGTCGAGGCGCACCCCCGGAGCTTCGTCGCGGGCGAGCTTGAGGGCGTACTCCCAGCGATAGAGCAGCGCGCCCGGGTCCAGCCAGGCCTCCGCCTGGTCATAATACCCCGGCGGATCGACGCATCCGTAGATCGGCTGACCCTGCATTTCGAGCGAGTAGAGCGTCGCGCTGGGGTGCTGAAGCCGCGCCCCGGAGGCGCGCAGGGCGCTGACGGTGAACTCGAAGGGCGTCTTGAACTTGGCACCGATGTTGGCCGGGTCGGCGAACTCGTCGCTGAAAACAATCGCCCTGTAGACGCTCGGCAGGTGTCCGCCGGTTCTCTGGAAGACCCCGGCCACGCGCTCCACGAGCGCTTCGGGGGGATGGTCGTTCACCAGATAACGGCAGAGCTTCCAACTGATGAATCTCGCGGTATTGGGATGCCTGGCCAGCGCCCGGATGACCATCTCGCCGGCCCGGACGCCATCCGCCCAGCGAAACGCCGCGCCCATCACCCGCTTGCGCCCCTCATCGTGCAGGTCGTGGGCGAAGAGGAAACCGTATTCCATCTCCCCTCCGCGGCCCCGCTGCCACCCGGCCGTCCATCCGGTCAGCACGCGGGCCAGCTCCGTCACGTCGTGCTGCGTGTATCCGTTGTCAACCCCCAGGGTGTGCAGCTCCATCAGCTCGCGGGCGTAGTTCTCATTCAGGCCGCGCTGGCGCTGAAGCTGGTCGATGTAGGGGTTGAAGCGGTAGGTGCTTCGGCGCTCGAAGCGTTCGATCATGCGCCGCTCGTGCTCGGCCAGCGGCTTCTGGGACACGACGTTGTCGAGGTAGATCAGCATGGCCGGGTGTTTCGCCGACGCCATGAGCATGTCCTCGAAGCGACCGAAGGCGTGGGCGCGCAGGACGTGCTGTTCGTAGTGGTTGGCCTGGTATTCGACCTCGCCCTTGTTGTGGTCGATGTTGAAGTGGTTGCGCCAGAACTCGGCGATCACCTCCTGGAACTGCCGCTCGCTGTACACCGCGCGATAAAGGACCGCGTGTTTGAGCTCATCCTTGATCCGCCCGCGCATCATGTGGCGCATGCGCATTTCCTCGGCCGAGGGCTGCTGCCCCTGATAGTCCGGCTGATAGACGCGGTAGGCCTGGGCCAGGCTCATGCCCAGTGAGGGAAAGTGGTGGGCGAGGGAGGCGTGGAGGTCGGAATCGTCGACGGATGCCGGATCGAGCTGCTTGCGCGCCCAGGCCTCCCAGCCGAGCCTCTGCACCTCCTCGATCTCGCCCGGCCGCGGGCCGAACGCCAGACGGTTCAGGACATGTACGGCCAAGCGACGCTCATCGCTTCCCCGCGATTCGGCGCCACCAGCGCGCAATGGTCCGGTGAAGACCATCGTCACGCACCACGCGATGAAGAAGTGTCGGATCATGCCGTCCATCGTGAAACCCTATGCTCATACTCTAGCGCTCGAAGAGAGCTGGGCCAAGGGCGTGAGGGCGGGGGGGCTGGGGCGGCGCGAAGCCTCTGCCCCAGCCACCCGTCGATTCGCACCGGCGGACAAGCCGCCAGCGGCGCCCGGCATCCCCCCTTTCATCCCTGGATATCGACGATCTCCGCGGAAAGCGTTTCGAGGTCCAGGATCGCCATGGTGCAGCGGTCGGTCACCCACCCGCAGCACTCGCCGGGGTTGAGGTGGAGCTTTCCGCCACGCTTCTCGTTGACGACCTCGTGCGTGTGCCCGGTGATGACCACATCCGCCGGCGCCAGGTCCGCGGGCTTGAGCCAGTCGATCCAGTGGTGCATCACGATCGTCCGACCGGCGAGCTTGACCGTCAGCGGCCCATCGACCAGGTTCGGCAGCACCGCCCTGAGCCCTTTGCGTTCTCCGTCGTTGTTGCCGTAGACGCAATGCAGCGGGGTGCGGAGAACATCGGGAGCGATGATCTTCGCCGCGAAAGGGGCCACGTAGTCCCCGGCGTGAAAGATCGCACCCACTTTCAGCCGCTCGAGCATCGCCACCGCGCGACGGAAGGTCGGAAGCCGGTCGTGCGTGTCGGAAATGACGCCCACCTTCATGTAAAGTCCCTCTGAAAGGAAAACGCATGGTAGAATCCCGCGCGTGCGCCCGCAACACACCGGCGGGCGCCACGTCCGCCCAGGCGAGAGTCGCCGAGGCGCGCCTTCGGCACGCGTGGGCATGTGACCAGAGGCCACGACGCCGGTACACGGACACGGGCAGGCGGAGCCTGGCCCACGGGGCCCGGGTCTCAGTTCGCGCTTGTGATCCCTTGTCGGATGTAGCTCCTCACCGCCTGGCGCATTCTCTCCCGCAGCGCCCGGCCCGCTTCGTCCTTTGTCTGCTCGTGGCTGGCGCTGTCAAACAGCGCGTGGTAGGAGAAAACGCAAACGCCGCTCGCGCCCAGCTTCCGCGCGATCTCGAACTGCCGCAGCGTCTGCGCCGGGTCGCTGTGCTGGTACGCGCCCACGCCCGGAAGAAGCGCCGCCGCTCCGCGAATCGCGATCGCATCCCGCGCGTTGCTCTCGAAAAGCGCATCGTCCGTCGTGTAGATCATCGGCATCGCCGCGTCGATCAGCCCTTCCTCAATCCACTTCGGGTAGTCCTGAAGGTACGTCTCCTTTCCGACCTGGTAATCCCGCCAGACCGCGGCGGAAAGCACCGTCCCCGGCCGCTTCGACTCGATCGTCTCCCGGATGCCGCGCACCAGGTCCGTGATGCGCGTCATGATCCACTGTCGGTAGGCCTGGGGATCGGTCCGCGCATCACGCCCCGTCGCGTCCTTGAACGCCTGGTACACCCTGGCCCCGGCGGGATAGCCGGCCTCCTGATCCATCAGCTCCGACACGAAGCGGATGTAATCCATGTGGATCCCGTCCACGGGGTACTTGCCGACGATGTCCGCGACGACGCGGTTGATGTGTTCGTGAACCTGCGGGTTGAGCGGGTTGACGATCACGTAGTGATCGTTCAGCGGCTGAGGTTCGCCCTTGATGTCATACAGCCTAAAGTCCATCCGCGTGTGGTAAAGGTGCTTCTGGTTGCGCGGGGGCGACTTGCCCTTCCACAGCGGCATCACGTTGATCCAAGCGTGAAGGCGCATCCTCCGCTGGTGCGCAAGCTCACACGCGAGCTTGAGTGGATCAAATCCCGGATCCGTCGCGCCCGGTCCGAGGTCCGCCAGCAGCTCCTCGCCCCACGGCTCGAAGGCGCTCTTGTAGAAAGCGTCGGCCTGCCCGCGCACCTGGAACACCAGGTCCGTGATCCCCAGATCGGCCGCGTTGCGGACGATCGTCTCCACGTCCTCCTTCGTGCGGTAATCCCAGCGCGTCACCCACAGCGCGTACACCTCGCCGAAAGGTGTGGCGCTCGAAAGCGGGGCTCGCTCGACGCGCCCACCCGCTCCGCCGCACCCGCCGGCGAGAAGCGATGCGGACAGAACGATCGTCATGGCCACCAACTCATGCGAAGCTCTCATCTCATGCTCCTTTTAGACGGTACATCGAGTTACCTGCCTGACTTCGGCGCTCCGGCGGCGCACACCGCGAAGCTCACCAGCGTCCCCAGGGCCATCGACCACGGCATCGCGAGGGTGAAATGCTCGCCGACGACGTGACGCAGCACATACGGTTGACACAGCAGGATCACCCCCGCCCCGACGAAGAGCGCCGCGATCGCGCTGCGCCCGTTGCCCCGGTGTGTGAGCAGGGCGGTGAGGAAGACGCCCAGCAGTCCCGCGTAGGTGAAAGTCATCACGCCCAGCGCGAAGGTGATCAGCGTTCCATCCGAGGACCGCTCGAGGAACACCGCGCCGATCGCGAAGGCCGTGAGCAGCGCCCCCATCAGCACCACCGCCAGGCGCGGGGCG
>JBGTFI010000354.1:0-3729 GCA_041747335.1 Phycisphaeraceae bacterium
GCTCCGCCCACGCCCGGCTGGTCTTGGGCCTGATCGAGGATCCCAGCCATCCCGCCGCCGCGGCCGAGGCCGTGGAACGTCAGCGGGGGAGGCTCGAACGATTCATGCCGACCCTTTCAACGATCATCACCGTCGCCCCCATGCTCGGCATCCTGGGGACCGTGCTGGGGCTGATCGCCAGCTTCCGGGTGCTGTCCGATGCCCAGTCGATCGGCGATCCGCGGGCGGTCAGTCCCGCCATCGCCGAAGCCCTCCTCACGACGGCGGCGGGGCTGGCGATCGCGATTGTCATCCTCTTTCCGTATAATGCGTTCCGGGCGCAGATTGATCGGACCCTGTCGCGCTGGGAGACGCTTATCGCCGCCGCGCAGCCTTCCGGGGGGCCGGATTCCGGCGAATCAGGCGGGGCTGCGTCAGTGTCCGCGGCGGCCGATGAAACCGGCGTCCCCTCTCACCGAGCCTCGAAGCCTCTGGAGAAAGCGCCCTCGGTCGACGCAAACGCCGTTCGGTGAACCGGATTCCATCAAGCTTTTTTCCCGGTTTGCCGAAAGCATTGTCAGCCCCCGACGGCTTCCATCGCGCACCTTCACCATCGGCGCGTCCCAGGGCGCGCGCGAGCATGACAGGTTTCCCCCATGCTGATCAGTTCCGATAAAGTACGCATCCGTCCTTTCAAGGTCGTCCCCTCCCTCCCCGAACCGCTCAGGCCTCTGCTGGAGATCGCCCATAACCTCTGGTGGACGTGGCATCCCGAAGCCGTGCGGCTGTTCGTCCGCCTCGACCGCGCCGCCTGGACGCAGTTCAACCACAACCCGGTGCGGATGCTGGGCAACATCTCCCAGGATGTGCTCGACGCCGCGGCGCGGGATGACGGATTCATCACCTCGATGAACCGGGTGCTCGAGAACCTGCACCGGCACATGGAGCGCACGCCCTGGCTGGTGCGCAACAACCTCTCGAAGCAGAACTTCACCATCGCGTACTTCTGCGCGGAATTCGGGTTGACCGAGTGCCTGCAGATCTATTCCGGCGGGCTGGGATGCCTGGCGGGCGACCACCTCAAGTCCGCAAGCGAGCTGGGGCTGCCCATGGTGGGGGTGGGGCTGCTCTATCGCCACGGGTACTTCCAGCAGTACCTCAACGCCGACGGGTGGCAGCAGGAGTACTACCCGGACCTGGATTTCGCCAACCTTCCGATCAGCCCGGTGCTCAACGAAAGGGGTGAGCAGGTCAAGGTCGCCGTCCAGATGCCCAACCGCGAGGTGCGGGTGGCGCTGTGGAAGGCCATTGTCGGACGAATTCCGCTGTTCCTCCTGGACACCAACGTCCCCGAGAACGACCCGGCCGACCGCGCCATCACCGGGCAGCTCTACGGCGGCGACATGGAGATGCGCATCAAGCAGGAGATCATCCTGGGCATCGGCGGCGCGCGGGCCTTGTGGGCCGTGGGCGTGCAGCCGGACATCTACCACATGAACGAGGGGCACTCGGCGTTCCTGGCCCTCGAGCGCATCCGGGCCCTGATCGAAAAGCACGACATCCAGTTCGATGAAGCCCGCGAGTACGCGGGCGCCAGCAACATCTTCACCACGCACACCCCCGTCCCGGCGGGGATCGACCGCTTTCCCCCCGAAATGATCCAGCGGTACTTCAAGCACTACCACGACTCGTTGCGCCTGGACATGGAAGGGCTGATGGCCCTGGGCAGGGAGAACGTCTTCGCCCGCAACGAGTTCTTTTCGATGGCGGTGCTGGCGGTGCGCACCGCGCACTGGGCCAACGGCGTCAGCCGCCTGCACGGGAAGGTCAGCCGCGCGATGTGGCAGAGCATCTGGCCGGGCGTCCCGGAACCGGAAGTCCCCATCGCGCACGTGACCAACGGTGTCCACGCTCGAAGCTGGATGAGCGGGGATCTCATCAACCTCATGGACCGCTACCTGGGCATGCGCTGGCAGAACGACCCGGCCGACCAGACCGTCTGGGAGGAGGTCCGCGAGGTGCCCGATGAGGAAATCTGGCAGGTCCACGAGCGAGCGCGTCAGAACCTGATCATCTGGGCAAGACGCCGCCTGCGCCAGCAGTTCGAGGCCCGAGGCTCCAACCAGACCACGATCCGCAAGGTGGAGGAAGGCCTGGACCCCCGCGCGCTGACGGTGGGCTTCGCCCGCCGTTTCGCGACTTACAAGCGGGGCAACCTCTTCCTGCGCGATCCCCAGCGATTCACCCGACTCCTCCAGAACCGTGAGAGGCCGATCCAGTTCCTGATCGCCGGAAAATCTCACCCGGCCGACGGCAGCGGCAAGGAGCTGATCCGCCAGATCGTTCAGTTCGCCCGCGAGACGCCCGGCGGACACAAGGTGGTGTTCCTCGAGAACTACGACATCAACGTCGCCCGCTACCTCGTTCAGGGCTGTGACGTCTGGCTCAACACCCCGCGCCGCGGGATGGAAGCCTCCGGAACCAGCGGCATGAAGGCCGCCATCAACGGGGTGCTCAACTGCTCGATCCTGGACGGGTGGTGGGACGAGGCCTACGAATCGCCCGTCGGGTGGGCGATCGGGCGCGGCGAGGAGTACGCTAACATCGACGCCCAGGACGACCTCGAAAGCCAGGCGCTCTACGAGCTTCTGGAAAACCAGATCATCCCGCTGTTCTACGACCGCGACGAGTCCGGGTTGCCCAGGCGCTGGATCAACCGCATGAAGTCCTGCATCGCCACGCTGGCCCCGGCCTTTAACACCAACCGCATGGTGCAGGACTATACGCAGCAGCTCTATCTGCCGGCAGTGGATCGCGCCATCGAGCTTCAGAGGGACAACCTGCGCGGCAGCATCGAGCTGGCGCATCAGAAGATGCGCCTGCGTCAGGGCTGGGGCGCTTTGCGCATCGACGAGGTGGACACGACCGCGGACCCCACCGCGGGTGTGGACGTGCGGGGGCGGCTGGATGTGTCGGCCATCGTCCACCTGGGCATGCTCAACCCCGATGAGGTGCGTGTGCAGGCATACATCGGCAGGCTCGACAACGACGACACCATCATCGACGGCAAACCGTATGACCTGGCGCACGTCGAGGGGCTTGGCGAAGGTCGCCACCGGTTCGCCGCCCAGATCTCCCCGCAGAGCAGCGGGCGTCACGGGCTGGCGATTCGCATCGTCGCCGGCGGCAAGATCTTCGAGGACATGCACGAACCAGGCCTGATCTGCTGGGACGCCGCTCCGCCCGCGGCCGCCAAAGCCGAAGAACACCGCCAGCGCGCTCAGCAGGTGGCGTAGAACTCGAATCACAGCAACCCGCGCGGGCGTCATGCACAGGCCTCAAGCCCGAGCACGACGCCCGCGCTGTTTTCCCTCCGTCCCTTCGCCCCTTGCGCCCCGGGCTACCCCCCTTCCCCCCGCACCTTCGCCACGATCATCTCGCCCACCAGCTTGGCGTTGGCCTGGCCTTTCGACAGCTTCATCACCTGGCCAACCAGCGCGCCGATCGCTTTGTCCTTGCCCCCGCGCAGGTCGGCGACGGTCTTCTCATTGCGGGCATCGCCGAGAACCTGATCGATGAATGCCTCGAGCGCTCCCGCGTCCGACACCTGCATCAGCCCGCGCGCCGAGGCCAGCTCCTCGGCGCTGCTGCCCGCGTTCGCCTCCTCGCAGCACAAACCGTAGAGTTCATCCGCCGCGGAGGAGCCGATCTTCTGCGCCTCGACCAGCGTTGCGATCTGTCCGATCTGCG
>JBGTFI010000355.1:0-8222 GCA_041747335.1 Phycisphaeraceae bacterium
TCGCCATGGCCGCCCCCGGTGAGGACGCCTCAGGCGCCCTCGACGACACCTTCGCGGCGGGCGATGGCGCCTCCGAAGCGGCCTGCCTCTCCACCACGCACCGCTCAAAACCGCCCAGCGTCACGAACGCCCAGTTCACCCCCTGCGCAGTAAGCGCCTTCCTCACCGTCTCCAGATCCACCGCCTTCACCGCTTCACCCTCGTTCGTACCGGCGATCACCACCTCACGCAGCGACAGCGCCCGCTCCCCCTCAAGCTGCGCGATGTCCTCCAGTTTCACCTGGCTTCCCGTGATGAACGCCTGATCGCGCAGCCGGATCACATCCCCCCCGGAAGACTGCATCAGCGCCGCGCACGCCATCCACGTGACGATCTTCACGAAGTTGATCTCATGCCTGCTCATCTACCTGCTCCATCACCCGCGGCGAAGGTTGCCGATCACCTGCAGCGCCTCGTCCGCCGCCTGGATCGACTGGCTGTTCATCTCGAACGTCCGCTGCGTCTTGATCAGTTCCACCAGCTCGCGCACCGGATCGACATTCGAGGACTCCAGAAACTTGTGCAGGATCCCACCGAAGCCGCCCTCACGCGGGACGCCCTCGATCGGATCCCCCGAAGCCACCGTCTGAACGTAAATGTTGTTCCCCAGCGGGCGAAGCCCCTGCTGGTTGGGGAACTTCCACAGCGTGATCTGCCCGAACTCCACCAGCTCCCCGGCCTCGTCCAGACCCGTCACGAACCCGTCGGCGCTCACCGAGATGTTCGTCACCCCCTCGGGGATGTTGATGTTCGGTTCGAGCCTCGGCCCGTCCGAGTTCCCCAGCACCACGTCCCGCTCGGCGTTGAGAAAGAAGTTCCCCGCCCGCGTGTAGCCGATCCCGTTGCCGTCCTCATCGAGGATGTCCACCGCGAAGAACCCCGTCCCGTCGATCATCATGTCCAGGTCGCCGTCCGTCGGAATCGGCGAACCGGGCTCGAAGCGCACCTGCGTGTTGGCGATCCGCGTCCCCAGACCCACGAACAGACCCGCCGGCCGCTGGTCCCCGTTGGCGTTCTCCACGCCCGGCTGCGCCTTCTCGAGGTACATCAGGTCCTCGAAGTTCGCGCGGAACGTCTTGAACCCCGTCGTGTTCGCGTTCGCCAGGTTGTTGGCGATGATGTCGATGTTCTGCGACAGGGCGTTAAGCCCCGTCGCCGCGGAATGAAGCGCCACTACTGCCATGGTAGTCCTTGTGCGAGAAAGTGAACGAACGTGGTCCTCTCTCAATCACGCGATTCGTGGAAATGTCTTGAGCCTCTATTGATTCATGCCGTCTCCGTCCTGTTGCCCGCGCGTCACGTCGTCACGCGCCCCAGCGTGTTCACCGCGCGGTCCATGAGCTGGTCGTGATAACGAATCAGGTTCCCGCTGGCGGTCACCGCCTTGGTCGCGCTGATCATCTGCATCATGCTGTCGATCGCGTTGGTTCCGCTCGATTCCACGAACCTCGGCGTCACGGCCGGCGATTCGATCACCCGCGCCACCCGGTCGAACTCCCCCTCCACCCGGAAACGGCTCGCCCCTTCCTTCACCAGCGCGTCAAGATCATCCACCGCGACGATCCGCAGCCGCGCGATCGCCGCCCCGTCGCCCCACAGCTCCCCTTTCGCGCTGATCTCCAGCGACGTCGCTTCCCCCGCGAAGATCGCGTTGCCCGCCGCATCCAGCACCGGCGTCCCGTCGTTGGACGTCACCAGCCGACCCTCCTCATCGAGGTTGAAGCTTCCCTGGCGCGTCAGGCGGTGCGAGGCCGGATCGGTCGGTGAACCGACCACCAGGAACTGGTTCGCCTCCTTGAGATAAACGTCCAGCGCCCCGCCCGGAACCGGCTGGCCCGGCGTGAACCGCACGCGCTGCGGACCCGCGAACACCCCGCCCCCCAACCGGTCCAGCAGCGCGTTGCTGTCCCCCGGAAAGAAGCCGCCCTCGACCACTTCGGGCGGACGCTGACGCACCATCGGCGTATCGACCTTGAAGCCGTGCGTCGATGCGTTCGCCAGGTTGTTGGCAAAGACGTCCTGACGGTACAGATTCACCAGGACGCCTGATGCGGAAAGATAAAGACCGTAACTCATCGCTCCGCCTCCGTGCGGATCGCGCCGCCGCGCCCGTCGGCGCCGGGACGCGGAGTTACAGCGGGCAGGCCGGTTCCCTCCGGCCGCCCAACATCTTTCCGTCGAACATTCAACCCCACCGCCCCATCCCCCACGACCTGAGCGTGCTCACGCTCGGCCAGTCGCGCCAGACGAACCACCAGCGCCCCCGCGCTCGCGTCGTCGCCCTGCCTCAGAATGTCTAACCAGCGTGTTTGGGACGGCATGGACAGGCCACCTTGCGGTTGTGGCATGGAATGAACACCGTGCGGCCGATTCACCGCAACCGCGATGCCACAAGCAGCGCCAAGCGCCGCGCATAACGCCCATCCGATGCAACAAACCCCGCAAACGCCCCCAAAGGCAACGTTTACCCCGCACACTCCCCTCGCGAATCCTCCATACCCCCTCCCGCGCACCGCATTCACCGCGCAGCGCCAGGCGCAATCCCCGCCCCCCAGGCGCAGCATCTGCGCCCAAGCAGATCATGACTCGCCCGCCCCCCGACCCCCGACTCAAGACTCAAGACTCAAGACTCAAGACTCAAGACCCAAGACCCCCCCTATGGATTGATCTCTTCCCGCCAACCGCGCTCCCCGCGCTCCGACGGCGCCCGCGTGTCGAACACCGACTCGTCCACCTCATCGTTCACTTTGGGATCGAGCAGCTCGACGATCACCTCATCCTGCGATACGTCATCCAGCGCCAGCACCCGGCGCGGCAGAAGCGTGTCGCGGTCGTACCACAGATCAATGCTCGTAAAGTCGATCCGGTGCCCCGCGCGCGGCGTGAGGCGCAGACGAACGGTGTTCTCGGGATCGTCCGCGCTCGCATCCAGCACACTCACCTCGAACCGGCGCAGAATCTCCTCACGCTTCTGACCCACCGGCACGGGAAACGGTCCCTCCCCCAGCGCCAGCGGATCACGCGCCTCACCCTCGCCGCTTTCGCCTTCCGGCCGCACCACCCGGTGCTTGATGAAGACCTTCTCACCCTCGATGCGCTCGACGATCCACCGCCCGTCGTAGATATACCACTTCTCCTCTTTCTCCGAACGCCTGCCCGTCAGCAGTCGATCGAAGTAGACCGCGAAGCGCGACGGCGGACCGGCCTGGTAGGAAAGATGCCCGAACCGCCGCTGCTTCGACCCCGTCAGCCCGTTGTTGCGGTCGTAACGCACCTCCGCATGCAGGGCTTTGACGCCCTCCCCCGCGGCCTCGATCCTCCGCAACCACGCATCGGCCTGGGGATCCACCACCCGCAGTTCCGTCACCACCTCCCCCGGCGGCGGGGGTGCCGCCGGCGCGGCCACGTCCGCCGAGGGTTCGGACGCTAGCGCGACAACGCCCCCAGCCCCAGCGATGATGAGAAAAGCAAGTCCACTGGTCCACGGTTTCATTCAGGTGTACTCCGCCCCGTCAATATCCACACTCTGCCCGCTCAATGAGCGCCCGCCGCTGAAGATTGAACGCCCGTCCCGACCTGGCGGTTCGTCAGCACCAGCGCCTCATCCATGAGCGCCCCCTGCCCACCGATCAACCGATACTCCGCCACGGCAGCGCCCAGGTGAACCACGATCAAACCCCCGGCCAGCGCCAGATGCACTTCCCCCGGCCAAAGCGCCCCGCGCGTCGGATCCGCTCCGGCCCCGGCGAACATCGTCAACATCGTCGCCACGATCGTCATCATCACCACCGCAAACGCCCGCCCCTTGCGCCGCGCCGCGGGAACCACGAACCGGTCGAGCGCCAGCCCCGCCTTGTCCGCCGCCGCCCCCAACCAGCGCGTCGTGGCCATGAAGTAAGTGTAGATTGCCAGGTGCGTCAGCACCGCCATCAGCCCCGCGCCGATCCCCAGCAGCAGGTGGTACTCATACCAACCGCTCGGCCGACCCCCGTCCGTCGCGAACAACCCCAATCCGAACGTCAAACCCAGCAGCGCCAGGTTCGCGATCGTCAAACCAAGAAAAATCGGGATCATACAGGCCGATTATAACCCGCAAAGCACTCCGGTGGGGCGGGCGTCTCGCCCGCCAGTGCGGCGCAGCCGCACCATTCCCCTCGGACCAGGGTGCCACTCGCGGCTTGTCCGCCAGTGCCCATGCCATTCCACGCCCGAATCCTCGCGGGCACGCCGCACACCCCACCGATGGGAACTATCCCCCGCAACAAAAAACAGCCCACGAACGCCTGTCCGTGGGCTGCTGGTACTGATGCCCTTACCTGGATGATCCGGGAGGCGGTCACCCCACCGGAACCTGCCGAAGCACGCGACGCGTCGGGTCCAGCCGGTGGATGCGGTCGGCGATCTGGTCGCTGATGCCCCCCGCCGTCTCAACGAACCAACCCGCCAGGCTCGGATGCGACGCCAGACGGTCCACCTCCCGGCGGACCTGCGGATCCGGATCGCTCAGCTGCGCCATCGGGATCGCCTGCACCAGCAGAATCCCCGCCCGGTCGGCGGCGCTGTACAGCACATCCGGTCCGAAGTGCTCCCGCACGATCAGAAGGCAGTCCCCCCCCGCGGGGAGGACGTGCTGCTCGTCGTCCGGCCGAACCTCCACCACCTTCTCAATCAGTCTCTCATGTCCGTTGATGATCAGCTCCAACCGGTCGTCCGCATCGGTCGTGCGGACGGACGCCAGCCCGATCGTCTGGTCCCAGGTGTCCAGGGCCTTATCTTTCTCGATGATCAGGATGGTCAGGTCGTACAGCGCCTGCTCGCCCATGCCCGCGGGCCACCAGCGCCGAGGCATGCCCATCTCGAACCGCACCACCCCCGACCGCTCGCAGGGGGCGAGCGTCGAACGGTGGTCGTGAACGCGCCCGCTCGGCCCGGTCAACCGGATCACCACATCCACCGGACGCGGCGCATCCTCAACCTTCCGCTCGCCCCGATCGGGCGATTGGAGATTGACGTGAACGTCGATCACCGCCTGATCTTCATCCACGTACCGAACCAGGGGCCGGACGGACTTGATGCTGAGCTTGCGGCTTGCCTTCATGATCAAACTCCTCAGAAAAGACCAGCCTCCGCACGCACAATTATATTCGACGTTTTCGCCAAAGGCGATCAATCCGGTCCGATAGTCGAAAATATGTAAGCATTGACAGACATGGTTTTATCAGACGCTCCGGATCAGGAGACGTGTAACGGTTTTGCCGGTGAAGATGGGCAGGCTACTCCCCCGCCGCGCGGTTCCAGCAGATGCGCAGGTTACACCGGGCGGGGCCTGGACTTTCCCCGCAGGTTTGCCGACCCCTGCGGCCCCGACTGTGCCGCCCCACACTCCGCAATCTCCCTTACCGCACCTGCATCATCGCCACCCCCAGCGACGCCGCGTTGGTCAGGGTGATGATGAGTTGGCCGTCGGTCTCCTTGAGTGTCAGCGATGTTGGGCCGAGGGTCGTGGTGCGCGGCCCGAAGTCCGGTGCGAACCTCAGTTCACCCGTGAAGTCACCCCGCCCGTTGCCCAGGAGGATCTCCAGCTGGTCGCCGCTGTTGGTGGCCGTGAAGATGTCCAGATCCCCATCACCATCCGCATCCGCGATCGCTACCGCCACCGGCTGGCTTGCGGGGTGCAGGTCGATCCGCGGGCTGAACCCGCCCTCACCATCGCCCGGAAAGACACTGACCCGGCCGTTCGTCGGAAGGGTCAGGACGATGTCCGCGTGGCCGTCGCCGGTGACATCCCCTACCGCCGCGGTGTGGGCGAAGCCGCCCGCGGAGAAGGTCATGGCCGGACCGAATCCGCCCGCGCCGTCGCCCAGGTGGACGGAGAAAGTCTGGTTGAGGTTGACCGTCACCAGGTCCGCAAGCCCGTCGCCGTTGACATCGCCCAGCGTCGGTGCCTCCGCAGCCGTCTGGACGAAGAACTGCAGGATTGAGGTGAACCCGCCCATGCCATTGCCAAGAGATACGCGAATCGTGCGGACGTTCGATGCGGAAAAGAGCGATTGAACCAGAACCTGATCCTCGTTGCCGTCGCCGTTGACATCCCCCAGCGCCGTCGAGCGGGGAAGGAAGATGCGCTCAAACTCCCGCAGGTGTCCCAGTCCGTCGGGGTTGGTGGACAGGAGCAGGGAGATCACGCTCCCCTCGATGCCGGTGCTCGCTGAGACGCCGCCGGTGACGATATCCGCCAGACCGTCGCCGTCGATGTCCCCGACAGCGACGTTGCTCGTCCAGGCGACGGGGAATCTGATCGGGGGCGCGAAGTCCCCGCCTCCCTCGCCGCGGAGCACACCCACTTGCGCAAGACCGCTCGCAACGATATCAATCCGTCCATCGCCATCCACATCCGCCAGCGCGACGTGCCTGCTCGGATCGCCCACCTCGAGCTCTTCGCGGGTGAACCCGCCGGCCGCGTCGTTGATCAGCACGGTCACTTCGCGGGAATTGAAGCTCGCGGTGACGATGTCCAGCCTGCCATCCCAGTTCACATCGCCCAGCGCGACGGACGTTGGTGGCGCGGCGACGCCATACTGGCTGGGATGGCTGAAACCCCCCTGCCCGTCGCCGGCGTAAACCAGAATGGAATGACTGCCGCGACTGACTACGACAAGATCGAGCAGGCCGTCGCCGGTGACATCCCCCACCGCCACCGCGATCGGGTCGATGATCCTGCGAAGGCTCACTCCCTCGTCGAATCCTCCTTCGCCGTCGCCATAGAGCACCGTGACGCTCCCGGCCAGGTTATTGGGAGGAGGCGGGATTACGGCGGCCAGGTCCGGATGCCCATCGCCGTTGAAATCGCCCAGCGCCACGGAGACCGGTTGCAACCCTACTTCAAAGTCCCGTCGCCCGCCGAAGCCGCCTTCCCCATCGCCGTAGAGCACCGAAACCGTCGTGGCCGGGGCGGCCGTTGTGCCCTGGTTCGCGGTGACGATGTCCAGGTGACCGTCGCCGTCGATGTCCCCCACCGCGAGAGACACCGGATTGACCCCGGCAGTAAAGTTCATGCGCTCCCCGAAGCCGCCCTGCCCGTCGCCGAGCATCACGGAGACCAGGCTGCGGGGATCGGCGTTCGTGCCGGGATTGGTGGTGATGAGGTCCAGACGCCCGTCCGCATCAACATCCGCCAGGGCCACGAACGCCGCTCCGATCCCCTCCTCGATCTCCACCGCGGCGGGCGGTTGGGGAAGCTGGATGATCTCGATCGGCGGGTTGTCCACGCGCATCGTGAAATCGCTCGTAACGCCGTCGAGTACGAGCGCATTGCCCGCGAGGTCCGCCACCTGGCCGGAGAGCGCCAGTCGATACTGCCCCGCCAGGAGCGCTTCGGTCACGAGGTGTACTGCGGCGGCATCCTCGCCCGGCTGAATGTCCACGGCGACCGGCACGTCATCCCCGCTGCCGAAAGCTCCGTCCTCCCCGGCCTCGAGCAGTTCGACGCCAAGCTCCTCCAACCGCATCCCATCCAGCGGCTCGGAGAAGGTCAGGGTGATGCGCGTCAACCCTTCGGCACTCGAAGACGCGGGCGGGGGATCGATGGCGGTAATCGAGGGCGCGATCGTGTCGAGCGTGAAGGTGATATCCAGCGGATCGGAACGCTGGCCGTCCACGTCCACCGCCTCCAGGCGGATGACGTTCACGCCCTCTTCCAGAGATCTTCCGATTACTCTTTCGATCGATCCTCGACTGAGCCTGAAGCCGCCGTCGGCGGGTCTGAGGTGGTTGGTGACATCGAAGACCTCAAAACCCCCCTGGGCGATGAGCCGCTCGAAGGGCGCTACATCGAAGGCATTGAAGACGCCGTCGCGATTGAGGTCGCCGCGTGCCAGAATCAACGGCTTGAGTTGCGGCGCCGCGTCCAGAACCTGCGGGTTGGCAAGGGCGATCTCGAATGCGGTCATGTCGAAGGCGTCGATCACACCGTCGAGGTTCATGTCCCCCTTGCCCTCTTCCGGGGCGATCGCGAGAAGCAGCGCATCGAGCGGGCAATCTGCGGCGACGTGCCCGGTGATCGCGGGGTCGGCGGTGATGAGGTCCGCGGCGCTTTGCCCGGTGTCGTGGGCCAGGGCCGCTTCGATGACGGGGGCGGCGGAGAGCAGCAGCCGGGGTTCGAGGGGTTCAAGCGGCAACCATCG
>JBGTFI010000356.1:0-6836 GCA_041747335.1 Phycisphaeraceae bacterium
CGGGGGCGGCCGCGCCGCCGGTGTTGAGCGTGTGCCGGGGTGCATCAAACTTCGCCACGCTCACGGCCCTGGCCGCCGAACGATAAACAACGTCCTCCTGCGCCTTGACGGAGGCCTGCCCGACCAGCGCCGGGGCTTCGATCACCTTCACTTCGCCTGCCAGGGCGGACGCGGCAAAGAACGAGCACGCGCCTCCTACCACCGCTCCGACCACCGCCGCGAAGACCGATCGCTGGACTCGATGGCGCTTTTTCATGGCTGGTCTCCTTACAAGGGGGACACGAATTAGTATCTATACGTATTATCGCGCGGGAGACCCCGAAAGTTCAAGTCTTTTTACGCCGCTGGCGAAATATTTTTTTCGCCCCACAATAGAGGCCCGACCGCTCCCCTGTTGCCCCCGCACGATGCCCCCATGCCTCCTAACGACACACCATTATATCCTCTGATCTTCACCCCGATCTACAAATCCAAGGTCTGGGGCGGAAGAACCCTCGCCAGTGCCCTCGGCAGAACCCTCCCCGGCGATGAAAAACACCCCATCGGCGAATCCTGGGAACTCGCCGACCTGCCCCACACCTCCCCCTCCGGCGGCGGCGGAAGCCCCGAACGCTCCATCATCGCGAGCGGCCCGCTCGCCGGGCAAACCCTCCACCACGCCATCGAGCGCTTCGGGGAGCGCCTCCTCGGCCGCCTGCGCCTGACCGACTCAGGCGACTTCCCCCTGCTCGTCAAGTTCCTCGATGCCCGCGAAAACCTTTCCGTCCAGGTCCACCCCAGCCCGGCGTATGCGCGCACACACCCCGAAGCGCATCTCAAGAGCGAAGCGTGGTACATCCTCCAGGCCCAGCCGGGCGCGGTGATCTACAAAGGCGTTCACGAGAACGTGCGGCCGGAGGACTTCCGCCGGGCGGTCGAGGCGAACGATGAGAAGGCACTATTGGCCATGTTGATCGCCGTGCCGGTGAAGGCCGGGGATTGCCACTTCCTCCCCAGCGGGACGTGTCACGCCCTGGGCGCGGGGATTCTGGTGGCCGAGGTGCAGACCCCCAGCGACACGACCTTCCGCGTCTACGACTGGGGCCGCACCGGCCGAGAGCTTCACCTCGACCAGGCGCTCGAGTGCATCGACTTCGCCCCGCCGGACACCACGAGCGCGGAAAAACGCACCCACATCGCGGGCATGTTCACCACCGTCAGCAGACTCATCCACTGCGATCACTTCCGCATCGAGAAGGTGCGCATGATCGAAGGCTATCAGCAGGAGATCCCCTACGATCAACCGGCCGTGTGGATGGTCCTCCAGGGCCGGGGAACGATCGACCCGCACAACGGCGCCGCGCCCGTCGAGTTCCAACGCGGCCAGACCCTTCTCATCCCCGCGCACATGCAGGACGCGATGCTGTCATTGCACGAGGACACGGTGTGGCTGGAAACCACGTTCCCGCAGGCGGGGATGGAGGTTTGGGCGTAGACGTAGTCGACGTAGGGTGCGTCAAGCGAAGCGGACGCACCAACACCGCTCCAAGCCGCGAAGAAACTGCCCAAATCTCCGGATCAGGGGTTGATACGTGCGGGCCGGGCGCGTAGCCTTTGGGTGTATAGGCAATTCAGGGAACGATCCGGCAGGAACGACCAATCTGGGAGGTGTGTCGTGAGACAAGTGAATCTGACCGGGCTTTCGGGGGTGACGGCGGCGACGCTGCTGTTGGTGATGGCATGCGCGGGGCCGGCGCGGGCGGGGGTGATCGTGGTGGATTTCGCAGATCTGGAGGCGGGGACGCAATTCGGCTGTCGGGATCATATCGTCGTCGGCGACGTCCAGCTTGGAAAGCCGGAAGGGGTGGGCCGAGGAGGGTTCTGTGGGCGGCGAGCTTCAAGTATCGAGTCGATTTCGGTTGATGGGCAGCCTCGCCAAGTTCTGCAATTCGGGGGCCGGGACTGGATGATCGACTTCGATACAGAGTTGACGAACCTGTCTCTGATTCTCGTGAACCCGGAGGGGCCGTTTCGCATTTTCGTCAACGACGGGATCAATTCGAATGTCATGCAGGAGGAACTTGACGGATTGGTGCTCGGTGGTGTTTCGCTGAGCGCGTCCGTGCCAGCCCCTGGTTTGCTCCAAATCGACTTCTCTGGCTCAATTGAGAGGTTCGTATTTGGAGCCGGAAACACGAACCAGATCCTTCAAGCAATCGCCACGCCGGTTCCCGAGCCGTGGAGCGGCGTACTTCTTGCGGGGTTCGGAGCGGTCCTGGCGCGGCGGCGCGGCATTCGCAATCCGGGAGGTGTGTCGTGACGCGAGTGAATTTGACCGGGCTTGCGGGGGTGACGGCGGCGGCGCTGCTGGCGGCGATGGTGTGGGCCAGTCCGGCGCGGGCGGGGGTGATCGTGGTGGATTTTGAGGATCTGGAGGCGGGCACGGTGTTTGATGAGGGGGATGGCTTTGAGCGGAGTGGAGTGGAGTTCTTCGTCCGGCCGGGAGTCGGTCGTGGAAGATCCAGGATCGCCATCGTCTCCTCTGAAGCAATCGGAAACGTACTGTTAATCGTGCGCCACGTTACGATTGAACTTCCGCCTCAATCGCTCGAACTGGCGTTTCGCTTCAGCGCGGGAACCAGGATCAGAGTCGGTCCTAAATCGTCCGTGCCTCTGGACTCCATCCTTGACGGGGAGTCAATCACCATCGGCGATCTTATTGTCGGTGCAGTGTCTGATCCGCACGGACCGTTCGTCGGATATGCATCGATCGGTGCAACTTCGCGAGAGATCGACTCGATCGATGTCGGAACCTTCACAAGCGCGCGAGGCATGAGTGCCAGCACTTTCGGCGATCTTCGGGTCACAGTCATTCCAGAGCCGGGCACGGTGTCGCTTGGAATTGGGCTGGCGATGCTGCTGATCGGCCGCAGGTCGGGCGGATTGCCCCGCGGTTCTACCTGCGGCCTTGCGCCGCCCGCTCGATAAGCATCAATGCCTCGCGGGCGTCAAGAAGGGATTGCTGCTGCTGAGCGGATATCCCCTCATTGGTGAGTACATCCGGCAAGGTGAACTCATCGCCCATCATCTCCGTCATTGCCCTTGTGACCGCTTCGTTGATCTCCCTCATCTCAGCTTCCAGAATATCCGGGCCTTCCGCTGCGATCTCCTCGCACGTGGCCAGGTGTGACCGGGCGGCGTCCATCGGCGACTCTCCCGCCTGATTTCTCCGGGTGGGATCAGCGCCCGCTTCCAGAAGCAGTCGAACGCACTCAGCCTCTCCCCGATCGGCGGCCAGAAGCAACGGCGTGTTGCCGTGATCGTCCGCCGGATCGGGAGCCGCTCCATGCCGAAGCAAGGCGCGGATTGCGGCCGGGTTTCCCCAATCACCGGAAGCCGCCTCGTGCATCGGCGTGCCGCCCTGCCGATCCGTCACGTTCGGATCGATCCCCGCGCGAATCAACGCATCGATGATTCGCTCACACGCATGGCTCTCTTCGGGGTCGTCTCGTCCTCCCTGCCAGCATATGGCGTGAAGAGCGGTGCCGCCGTCCTGATCCACGGCGTGAGGATTCGCGCCCCGGGCCAGGAGGTATTCCACCGCGCCGTCATGTTGGCCGAATGCCGCCGAGATCAGCCTCGTCTTGCCATTCGTATCGGCCTGTTCGATATCCGCTCCGGCGGCAAGAAGAGCGTCAAGCACCGCGACCCGCTCCTTCCCGCAGCCCTCAGCGCTGCATTCGTCTTCAAGTCGATTCTGGAGCGCATCGTGGCCAAACTCATCTTTCGCATCCAAGTCGGCGCCAGAACGGATGAGCAGTTCCACGACTTCGCCGGATCCCGCCGCCATCAGCGGCGTCTGCCCGGAATCGTCCCGTTCATTCGGGTCCGCGCCAGCCTTCAAGAGCAGTCGCACACATTCCGTGGAACCTGATTCCGAGGCGCAGAACAACGGGATCTGGAATGAGTAGCGCTTGCCCAGCGGCGCGCTTGTCATGTCACCGTCATCGACGCCAAACATGCCCGCGACCCCCAACGAGCCTTGGTCTTCATCGCGACCCTCCGTCACAGGATTCCATGGCGTGGCATTCGCTCCTCTCTCGAGCAGCAGTGCCACCCGCGCGGCGTCTCCCGCGCGGGCTGCTTCGGTTAGCAGAGATCGGCCGGCTCTGTTGCATTCCTTGGCCGAAAGTCCATTATCAAGCAGGTACCGCAATCGATCGAGATGGTCGGGTGTCACCGCCTTCTTGTGAAAGGGCAATCGCCCGCCGTGGCCCGCCGCGTACCATGCCGCCGAATTGCCCCCGGCGGACTGTGCAAGCAGGTCCGCGCCGTGCTCGATCAACCAATGGAGCGTCCGCGTCGTAGCGCCGTCTATCGAGCGCGCAGCCACCATCAGCGGCGTCAGATCGCACAGGTGCGGGCCGTGGTCATACTCAAGGTCCGCCCGTTCATTGATATCGGCGCCCGCGTCCAGGAGGCGCTGGAGTTCAGCCAGATCCCCCTTCCTGGCCGCACGATGAATGGGAGGCTCCGGCGGGAGGTTCCGATCCGGCGACGGCCGATCGCGATCATCCGGTGACGATTCCTTCATAACGGCGTTCACTCTCGCAGATTATCCGCCAACCGCCAACCGCTATCCACCAGCCGCCAACCCCCCCGACCTGATAAACTCCTCCTGCCCTGCTTGCCCCTTCAGGAGGTCCGTCATGGCCGGTTGCAGATTCTTCCTTCTCGCGTTGGTGCTGCTTGCCGCCCTCACCGGCTGCGCCGTCAAACCCAACCCCAAGAACATGACGCCGCAGCAGCGCCTGGTTTACGACATGCTCGTGGCGCACGGGATGGATCAGTTCCGAAAGGTCGAGCGGGTCGACTTCACCTTCAACGTCGAATCCGGTGAGAACCGCAACAGCCGAAGCTGGACCTGGCGGCCTGGCTCGAACCTCGTCACCTTCGACAAGCAGTTCACCTTCCAGCGAAGCCAGGCGCGGCCGGGGGCGGATCCGAAGATCCTCCACGCCCACCAGCGGTTCATGCACGACAGCTTCTGGCTGCTCATGCCCCTGCAGCTTGAAGCTTCCCGCAACGTGACGCTCGAAGAAACCGGCCAGGTCATCCCGCCGCTGGGGCATGAGCCGCTGCGGCGCGTGGTGGTGACCTTCTCCGCGACGGGCGGGGATTACCACGCGGGGGATGTCTACGAATTGTTCCTGGATCAGGAACACTTCGTGCGGGAATCGATCTTCCGCCGCGGCGGAACTCCGGAGCCCGACCTCATCTGCACCTGGGAGGGTTATCGCCGCGTCGGGCCGATGCTCCTGGCGCTCGACCACGTGAACAAGGAGGCCGGGTTCCGCCTGTGGTTCACCCACGTCACCGTGCATACCACCGACGGACAGGTGTACACGGTGGCGGGGCCGTGAGCAGGGTTTAGGGTTTAGGGTGTGGGTGGGACAGTTTGGTGTCGATCGCGTATCCGGCGAACCCGGCTGCCAGCGTCGCGGCGGCGACCGCCAGGCCCGCGGGCTTGAACGCCCAGGCGTAAGTGATCGAGGCGTGGAGCATCAGCACGCACATGGCGCAAAAAAGAATAGGCGTGAGCGGGTAGAGCGTGACGCGGTACGGGCGCGACGTGGCCGGCTCGATGCGGCGCAGTTGAAAGAGGCTCAGGCCCGTGAGCAGGAAGAACAGCCACACCACCGGCGCGGTGTAGATGATCGCATCGACGAACGAGCCTGCCAGCAGGACCACCGCCAGGGCCAGCGCCCCCTGGGCCGCCAGCGCCCGCACCGGTGTGCCGCGTCGCTCGTTCCACGCACCTAGCAGGCCAAACAGGCGGTGGTGTTCACCCAGGGCGTAAGGGATGCGCGCCCCGGTGAGGATCAGCCCGTTGATCGCTCCCAGGGTGGAGACGCAGATGAGCACGGCGATCGCCTTGCCCGCGCCGCCGGGGAATCGACCGGAGAGCGCATCGATCGCCACCGCCTGTGACGCCGCCATGCCCTGATACCCAAGCGCCCAAGCAAAAGCCGCATTCGCAAGAAGGTAGAGCGCCGTCACGCCCAGCGCCCCCCACGCCAGCGCCCGGACGATGTTGCGCTCGGGATTCCGCACCTCGGCGGCGACGTAGGCCATTTCGTTCCATCCGCCGTAAGTAAAAAGCACCAGGATCATCGCCAGACGCAACCCCCCCGCGGTGAGTTCCGCGTCTGTGACCACGGGCGCGGCGCCGTGGCCCGGGGCGCTGAACCCGGCGATGACGACCCCGAGCAGTCCGATCACTTTGGCGACGGTAAGGACGTTCTGCGTCCACTTGCCCGGAGCGACGCCGGCGATGTTGATGGCCGTCATCCCCAGCACCGCGCCCGCGGCCCAGAAGACAGGCCCGTGAGTTGAATCGACGGGGTAGAGCGTCTGCGCGTACCTGCCGAAGATGAACGCCATCATCGCCACATCCCCCGGCCGAACGATCCATAACTGCATCCACCCGAACACGAACCCCGCGCCCGGGCCGAACGCCCGGCGGAGGTAGACGTAATCCCCGCCCGCGCGGGGGTAGGCGGTGGCGAGCTCGGCGTAACACAGCGCCCCGCACAGCGACAACGCGCCCCCCGCCAGCCACACCAGCAATAGAGCATTCACCCCCGGCAGGGCGGAAGCGACAGCCGGCGCGGTTTCGTAGATGCCCGCGCCGACGATGATCCCCACGATGATGCACACGCAATCGAACAGCGAAAGCCTTCGGCCGGGAGAGGGCGCGGAGGCGGCGGGAGCTTCGTTGACGCGGACATCCTGATTCACGCGCGAAAGTAATCCGGTTCGTTGCCCGGCTTCCACTTGATGTTGCAGCCGATGCT
>JBGTFI010000357.1:0-1643 GCA_041747335.1 Phycisphaeraceae bacterium
GAGGGCCAGGCCGGTCCCCCGCGCGGGAGCGTCGAGGCCATCTTTTCCAGCGACCCCGGAAGCGCCCGGCCGAGCGCTGTCGTCAGCGGTTCCCACAAGCCCAGAAGCTGAAGAAGCTTCGGGGGCAGCATCGCCAGCTTCAGCCGCAGCGGGTACGGGAAGAGGTGGAAGAACATCGCATCCGTGACACGATCGGCGAACTTCCGGGGGCGCCAGGGCGCGAGCTGGGCGCGGGTCTCCTCGAGCAGCTCGTGATAGACCACACCTGAAGGGCAGGCCGTTTCGCACGCGCGGCAGTCCAGGCACAGATCCAGGTGGTGGACGACGGCATCGGTCGGCGCAATGCGTCCGTCGGCCAGCCCTTTCATGAGGTGGATGCGCCCGCGCGGGGAGTCGGCTTCCAGCCCGTTGTCGGTGTAGGTGGGGCAGGCGGGGAGGCACAGTCCGCAGTGAACGCAGTCGAGCGCCCGGCTGTAGGTCAGGCGGTCAAGCTTGACCACGGGCAGCGCGTGTGATGGCGCGGCCTCGCCGAGGCCTGAGACGATGCGCGGCGGTGAAGCGGTCGCGTCGGTCATGCGGAGACTTCCTTCGGCCGCAGCATCCTGCCGGGGTTGAGAATCCAGTCCGGGTCGAGAGCGCCCTTGAGCTTCCGCAGCATCGGCCAGTCGGTCTGCGCCGGGGCGAAGGGTTCGATGCGTTCCGCGCCGCGCGGCCTGCGATGCCAGGCGCGAAAGCCGCCCGCGTCCCGCACCTGTTCCGTGATGAACCGGTCGAGCGCGCCCGCTTCTTCCGCGCCGAGTGCCCCGCCGATGAACAGGCAACCGTACGCGGGAAGGGCGAAGATCGAAAGCGCAAGCTCCTGACGGAACCGCTCTTCGATGGCCGCGCTCAGCTCGCCGCAGCGTGCCGGGGGGACGACCACTTTCACCACCGCGGGCGCATCGCGCCGCCAGGCGGTCAAGGCGCTCCAGTGGGAACGGTAGCCCGAAAAATCGATCTCGGCAGCACCCACAAGGTGATACCCCGGTTCTTCCGCGATCGCGCGTTCAAGAGCGCGAAGCTGGGCGGCATTGGAAAGCGCCGTGCCGAAGTAGTGGACGAACAGGCGCCAGCCGTCGCTCGTGAGGGCGAGCATGGCCCCGCCGGGCGCCGCCTGGGTGGTCATCCACCTGCCGATCGACCGACCGACGGGCGCGATGGCGTCGAGCGCCAGTTCGACCGTCATCACCCGCGCCGGGAGTGCGTAGGTGCGAAGCGTCGCCTCGTACACAAGGCCCATCTCCCCCAGCGACCCGACCATGAACCGCGACAGGTCGTACCCCGCGACGTTCTTGACCGTCCGCCCGCCGACGTGGTTGTCGCCGCCCCGCCCGTCGATGAACCGCAGCCCCAGCAGCAGGTCGCGCACGGAACCGTAAGCCATTCGCAGCGGCCCGTAGACAAAGTGGTGGATGACCTCGCCGATGGACAGGGCATCATCGCCGTCGATGGGCAGAAACTGCCCCGCGCGGGCGAGCGCCCGCTGCACATCCCCAAGGCGCGCCCCCGCGTGGAGGCGGACGGTCAGGTCGCGCTCATAGTGCTCGATCACGCCGTCACCCGCGCACCCCAGACGCAGCGCGGTGTGCGGGTCGGGCGGGGGG
>JBGTFI010000358.1:0-1904 GCA_041747335.1 Phycisphaeraceae bacterium
AAACGATACCCCCCCCCCACCCTTGATGCAAGCGCGCATGGTCAGTTCATTCAGACGCATGAGACTCGCGTCGCTTGGGTAACACGCTCGTGTCCCCCGCCCTACCCTTACCGCCCATGCTCCCCATTGCCGGATCCATTGAAGCCGTTCTCGTGCAGGTGACCAGCGCATCGATCCACGGGGATGTCTACTTCGATCTGGTGCTCCAGACCGACGACATGGCGCAGGAGGATCGGGCCGTGCAGGTCCGGGCGCCGCAGCATGCGGTGGAGGGCGGCGCGCCTCCGGAGGTCGGCTCGCGCTTGCGCGTGTCGTTTCTAATGCAGCAGGTGACGGGGGTGGAGGTGGTGGGGTGAGCGCAACGATCTCTGTTTGAGCCCGACGGGTGGCATGCTTGCTCGCTGAGCAAGCATGATTCGGCGCGCGGATCCATCAAATGCACATGCTTGCCCATCGGGCAAGCATGCCACCCCGGCGCACGCTTCTCAGAGCAGAAGCGTGAAGCTATGAAGCGTGCCTCCTGGTGAACGATAACGGGGTCGTGTTTGAGACTCCCCAGGTAGCACCAGGAGACACGCATGTACACGGTAGGACTGGACGTTCATTCGGCGCGGAGCAACTTGTGCATCCTCGACGACAACGGGAAGAAGATCAAGGAGCGGGTGGTCCGCGGCTCGCCGCGCGAGGTGGTGAGGGAACTCGGCCGCCTCGATCAGCCGTTCAGGATCTGTTACGAGGCCTCGACCTCGTGCGGCTGGTTGTACGATCAACTCTCGCCGCTGGCCACGCACGTCGCGGTGGCGCACCCGGGCCAGCTGCGGCTGATTTTCAAGAGCAAGCGGAAGAACGACCGGGTGGATGCGGCCAAGCTGGCCAAGCTGCTGTACCTCGACGAAGTGCCGTGCGCCTATGTGCCCGGCGTGCAGGTCAGGTCGTGGCGGGCCATGATCGAACATCGTCAATCGCTGGTGGAGAAGCGGACGCGGACCAAGAACGCGCTGCGGGCCGTGCTGCGGTCGCAGGCCATCGCGATGCCGCCGAAGAAGAGGCTGTGGACCAGGGAGGGCCTGGCCTGGCTCGGCGTGGTCGAACTCGCGGCGCCCGGCGACGCCTTGCGGCGCGATATGTTGCTGGAAGAGCTCACGCACTTCCAGAAGCAGATCGCGCGGGTGACGCAGGAGCTGGACCGGATCGGCGCGACGCATCCGGGAGTGACGCTGCTGCGCACGATCCCCGGCGTCGGGCCGCGGACGGCGGAGGCGTTCGCCGCGTATGTGGACGACCCGCGTCGGTTTCGCAAAGCCAAGTGCGTGGGGTCGTACTTCGGGCTGACGCCCGGCCAGGATCAGAGCGGCTCGACCAATCGGCTGGGGCACATCACCAAGCAGGGCCCGGGCACGGTGCGCGGCCTGTTGGTGGAAGCCGCGTGGCGCGGCACGCGGTGCAGTCCGAGCCTCAAGGCGTTCTTCCAGCGTATTGCCGGCCAGGACAAGGACCGCCGGAAGATCGCGCTGATCGCGACCGCGCATCACCTGGCGCGAGTGATGCTGGCGATGCTCAAGGCGGGGGCGCCGTGGGAGGAGCGATTGGCGGGCGGGGCGAACGCGGAGGAAGAAGCGGAGGTGATCGATAAGACCGGCGAAGAGAACCTGACGGAGAAGCGCCACTGACGGAACGGAACCTGCGCGGCGCCAGGAGCAAGCGGAACTGTCGAGGACGGACCGGGACCAAAGAGCCGACCCCGCTGAGGTGGCATGGCGTTCAAGACGCCGTAACCGTGAATGGGGCGGCCGATCGAAGAAACTGCATGGGGCGGTCTCCGTATCGACCCCGAATAGATGCTCGGATCATCCCGGATTCATCCCAGTCCCCTTGACAAACGCACGCTCATAGATGCCACCCGG
>JBGTFI010000359.1:0-3404 GCA_041747335.1 Phycisphaeraceae bacterium
GCGAGCAGCACGGGCGCCTCGCGATGCGCCGCCGCCAGAACTTTCGCTTCGTCGCCCGTGAACCCCCACCCGCGCAGCGCCGCGATGCTCGGCCGCTCACGCGGCGGAAGCACCGCCTGCGTTAACCCCAGGTCCATCAACGTCTTCATCTTCGCCCGACCCTCGAGCGCCGCGGCCCTGGGGTTCGAAATGCGCCCCCCGTGCTTCGTGGAGGCAAGATTTCCGTGGGACAGCCCCGCGTAGTTGTGCGTCGGGCCGACCAGGGCATCGAAGTTGACTTCCCGCGCGCTCATGTCCTGGCGGCATGGTAACGCGACATGGCGGAGGTTGGGGTCCGAAGGGCCGGGCGGCTTGCGGCCCTACGCCGCCTCGGCGTACCCGATGTGCCCGACCAGTTGCAGCTTGTTCATTCCGTTGAGCGCCGCGACCTTGTACGCCTCAGCCAGAGTCGGGAAGTTGAAGACGTTGTGGACGAAGTAGTCCGCCGTGCCTCCCAGGGCCATGACCGCCTGCCCGATGTGGACCAGCTCCGTCGCGCCGCTCCCGATGCAATGGACACCCAGGATCGTCCGGTTCTCCTGGTGAATCAGCAGCTTGAGCATGCCCGTGTCGTCGCCCAGAAGCTGCCCGCGGGCAAGCTCGCGGTATTGCGCCACCCCCGCCTCATACGGTATGCCCTCTTCCGTGAGCTGCTGCTCGGTCTTGCCGACCATGGAAATCTCGGGGATCGAGTAGATGCCGTAGGGAAACAGGTCGGGGAACGCATGAATCGGAGCGCCAAACGCGTGGCACGCGGCCAGCCTGCCCTGCTCCATCGCCGTGGACGCCAGCGCCGGAAAGCCGATCACGTCCCCCGCCGCGTAGATGTGCTCCACGGCCGTCTGGTAGTGCTCGTTGACCTTCAGCCTCTCGCGGTCGTCGTACTCCAGCCCCACGTTCTCCAGGGCCAGTTCCCTGCACACGCCCTGCCTGCCGACGGCGTAGAGCAGCGTCTGCGCCCGAAGGCGCTTGCCCGATTCAAGCGTCGCCTGAACCAGCGGTTGACCATCGCCCTTGATCCGCAGTTCCTGGATCTCCGCGACCTTCTCGCCCATGCGCAGCGTCACCCCCGCGCGGCGCAGGTGATACTGAAAAGCCTCCGAAATCTCCTGATCCAGGAAACCCAGCAGGTGTGACCTGCCTTCGATCAGCGTCACCCGCACGCCCAGCGCCGCCATGATGCAGGCGTATTCCGTCCCGATCACCCCCCCGCCGACGACGATCATGCTCCTGGGCAGCGTCTTGATCTGAAGAAAGTTGTCGGAGCAGAAGACGTTATGGTCGTTGAAGGGCACCTCCGCCGGACGGGCCGGCCGCGTGCCCGTAGCGATGACGAACCGGTCGGCGGTGACCAGTTCCGTGTCGCCCTCGCGCACGATCTGAAGCAGATTCGGCCCCTCGAAGTGCGCGGCGCCCCAGATCAGGTCGATCTCGTTGCGCTCGAAGGTGTCGCGGATGTTCTGAAGCTCGGTGTGGATGACGTGCTGGGAGAGGTGAATGAGGTCCGGAATGGTGATCTCACGTTTGACGCGGTGGCTCTGCCCGAAGATGCCCCGGCGGTTGTGCCCGGTGAGGTGGACGGTCGCCTCGCGCAAGGCCTTGGAAGGGATGGTCCCGGTGTTGATCGCCGCCCCCCCCACCACCCGTTCTTTCTCGATGATGCACACCCGCTTTCCGAGCTTGGCAGCTTGGACACCCGCCTTCTGTCCGGCCGGGCCGGTTCCGATCACTGCCAAGTCGTAGTGTTTCATGGTGGGGCATCCTGCAAGGCCAAAGCGCGGACCTTCGGTAACCTGTATCGGCTGGGCGGATCGGGCGTGTTAGGCGGAGCGCCGGGGAGGCGCGAAGACCTGCCGTGCGATCGGCCGGAGGGTTGGGGATGAACGATTTTCCGTCCGTAGCGCTGTGGCTTGGACGAATCCCTGGCTATAATCGGGCAGGTGTAAGTCATGTTCATGTCGCGTGTTGTCCAGGCGACCCCACTCTCTCGCCCATTCTGACAGAGCCACGCGACCCAGGCGTTGTCGTATGTCTATCTATGGCAATATGTTGCGCATATGCGCCCAGGCCTTCACCGTGGCGGGGGTGCTGCTGACGGCGCCCGGTTCCCTGGGGCAGGGCCAGACTCCGGGACAGGATCCGGGGTTTGAGGTGGCGGAGATCCGCTTTGGGATCATCGAGCCCCCGGTGGTCGCCCAACGCGACATCACCGTCGGATTTCCCCCTTCGCCGCGCGACTCGACCTCCCTGCCCCTCGAAGCCAGCGGAGTCGCCTGGCTGGATGGCCAGCTCCTGATTGTGAGCGACCGCCACGACCATTCCCTCTTCACCTGCCCGGTGAACCTTCAGACGATGGAGATCGGCCCGCCGCGCCAGCAGGCCATTGTTGAGAACGTGCAGGAGCTGCTCTTTGATATGGAGAGCGTCGCTTCCTTGCGCCACCCCGATGGGACGTGGACAGTCTACGTCATGAGTTCTCTCAGTAACGAACCGTCGGGGGATCCGCTGCCCAAGCGGCAGCACCTGGCACGCCTGAGGTTCAGCGACCCCGATGCGCTGGCGGGCACGCGGCCGGTCGTCCTCAGCGCCAGCGCCGTCCGGGAAGTGCTCGAGAAGAGCCACTTCGAGATCGCCGGGGTGGAACCGTATCGGACCTACTTCGCCGAGGCCTCGGGCGAGGACAAGAACACGGTCCGATGGGGCAACGTCGAGGGGACGACCCTGACCTACAACGGTCAGAACATGCTCTGCGGGATGCGCAACCCGCTCTATCAGAACCAGGCGATCGTGTTCGTCCTGTCCAACCTCGACCGCGCGGTCTCGGATCGGAACCCCCACGCGATGAGCGTGACCGACCTGTTTCTGCTGGACCTCGACGGGCGGGGGATCACCGGGATGGACTGGGACAACGTGACCAACGGATATCTGATCTCCGCGGCCAGGAGCAACGGACCGTGGCTCAATAAGGATCAGCCGTTTCCCCCGACGTTCCTCGACAGCGCCCTGTATTGGTGGAGCGGGCACAAGCAGGATCATCCGATCCTCTTCGCCAAGGCGCCTGACATGACCATCGAGGGCATCTGCCGCCTGGGGATGACCGACTACATCGCCGTGGTCTCGGACGAGGCGGACAAGAGCGAAAGCCGCACGGAATCCCAGAGCGTGGTGACGATTCTGTACTTCACGGGCCTGACAAGCAGTCCCATGCCATGAGCGACGAACTGAACCTTGACGACGCGACGATCGGCCTGGACGACGAGGAAGCGTTCGACGCCAGCCTCATCGCCGAGGGCGATCTGACCGCCGGCGACGCCGAACTGCCCGTTGCGAAGCTGGTCGGCACCCGGACGGCATCGCCCGCCGCC
>JBGTFI010000360.1:0-6065 GCA_041747335.1 Phycisphaeraceae bacterium
CGATCACCACCAGCAGCGCGTGCAACAAGAACGAACCAAGCCACGGCCCGAGGGATGCGAGCAGAGGTTCGCGCTCATGGGCATCCGCCGACGCGGCCTGGGCGGGATGCTCCCGCTCGACCTCCCGCGCGCAAGCGGCCAGACGGCGAAGATCGCCCAGGCGCGGATCGGGTTTGGCTGCCGAGGGGGACATGGGAAATCCAGCATAGCAAGGCGAACGCCGCGGCTCTCCCCATTTGGCGACTGTATCATGGCCGCCCGATGCCCGCTCGCGAGACCACTTCTCCTGACTTCGTCCGGCTGGCCGCGCTCTATCGGCGGGATCTCCTAGAAGACACCCTGCCCTTCTGGATGCGCTCGTGTGTGGACCGCGAACTCGGGGGGTTCACCTTCTGCCTCGATCGGCGCGGAAACGTCTACGACACCGACAAGGGCATGTGGCAGCAGGGGCGCTTCACCTGGCTGCTCGGGACGCTCCACAGCCAGGTCGAACCCCGCGACGAGTGGCTGGAACTCGCCCGTCACGGGCTGGCGTTCATTCGCAAGCACGGATTCGATTCCGACGGCCGAATGTTCTTCACCGTCACCCGCGAGGGCCGCCCGCTGCGCAAACGGCGCTACGTCTTCACCGAGACCTTCGCCGCGATCGCTCTGGCGGCCGTCGCCCGCGCCGCGGGCGATGAAAGGTCGCGGGACGAAGCGCTCGCCCTGTTCCGCCTCATCGTGCGCTACCTCACCACGCCCGGCCTGCTGCCGCCCAAACACATCCCCGCGACGCGCGACTACCGCGGGCTGGCGACGCCGATGGTCCTGATCGTCACCGCGCAGGAGCTGCGCAAAGTCAGCGACGATCCGATCCTCGACCAGTGGATCACACGCTCGATCGAAGACATCGCGAAATACCATAGCCACGATGAACTCGACGCCGTCCTCGAAACCGTCGCGCCCGATGGCGGGTTCATCGACCACCACGAAGGCAGGACGCTCAACCCCGGGCACGCGATCGAGGCCGGGTGGTTCATCCTCCGCGAGGCCCTCCATCGCGGGCGCGAGGCCCGGCTGATCGAGCTGGGCACGACCATCATCGACCGCGCCTGGCGATGGGGCTGGGACGAGCAGCACGGGGGCATCATTTACTTCCGGGACGTGCTGCACAAGCCCTTCACGGAATACTGGCACGACATGAAGTTCTGGTGGCCCCAGAACGAGGCGATCCTTGCGAACCTGCTTGCTTACTACCTCACCGGCGATCACAAGTTCGCCCAGCGTTTCGCGCTGATCCACGACTGGGCACACGAACACTTCCCGGATCGCCAGTACGGCGAATGGTTCGGCTACCTGCACCGCGACGGCCGGGTGTCCACCGATGTCAAGGGCAACCTTTGGAAAGGCCCGTTCCACCTCCCGCGTATGCAGCTTTACGCCTGGCGCCTGTGCGAGGCGATCGCGGCAAAAGAGCAGCGCGGCGTCGAAACACCCGCGCAGGCGATCTTTTAGCGCCCCACCCTTCGCTTGTATCACACCGTCACCGCTTCATGTGATCCCCGACCTTCGGCGCATCCGGATTCACCGCCGGGCCGAAGTAACGCAGCGTGACCAGCGGCTCCGTCTCGCTGGTGTTCTCGAAGGTCACGCCCGCTTTGGCCGCGGCCTCGCTGGCGAAGACCTCATCCTCCGTCAGATCGTGGAACCCGATCATCTTCGGGCAATCCAGACGCAGCTTGTTCATCCGCCCCTGGCCCTGCACGGTGATCAGCCCGTAGGCGCCCTTATCCTTGATGACGCACTTCGCACCCGGAAGGGCGGTCAGCTCCTTGGCCGAGAAATACTGCTTGCCCTCGACATCCCCGTAGACGATCCAGCGGTCCATATACCCCTCCCGCTGCGTGTCGGTCACCGGGATCGGCTCAAGGTAATGATTGGCCTTGAAGTCGGGATCGACGTTCGCTTCCCAATCAAGCTGATCGACGATGAAGTCGAGATCCTGGTGCTTGGCCGGGGGCATGTCCTTGACCAGCAGCGACCACGGGACCTCCCGCCCCTCGACGAGGTTCTGGTACATCCCGAACACATCGGAGCCCCACTGCGGTTCGTAGGTGCAGAGGCTTCCGGGGGCGTGCAGGATGCACGGCCCCACCAGCCAACCGGTCCCCGGCTTCAGGCGATATGCAGCCGAGAGATCGAGAATCCCGTTGTCCCCCTTGTGCCAGTCTTCCAGGCACTTGCGAAGCTGCGCCCTGGTCGTGCCGGGCGTCAACCCGAAGAAGGTGTACGGAAAGTTGTTCCCCACGTTGTTGTGCTGCGGCGGGAAGTAGTAGCTCTCGGGCTTGCCCTCCTGGTTGACGAGCATCGCCTGCGCCGCCGACTGGTGCATGTGGTGCGGGATCGGGCCCATGTTGTCAAAGAACTTCGAGTACACCGGCCACTTGCCGTATTCCTTCCACAGCCGCTCGCCGATCAGCGCCCCTTGAAGCTCCGCCACCGCGTCGCGCAGTTGCAGGCGCTGCCCCTCGAACACGACATAGCTCAGCCCCTCATCCGGGGTCCGATTGTCGTTGGCCGCCTCGGTCGTCGAGGCGAACCAGCGCTCGTCGATCCCCCCGCGGTGCAGCCCGAAAGCGTAGAGATCCTTCGGATCCAGCTTCAGCCGCTTGCCCGGGTGCAGGAACGACCGCGGCACCCAGCACGGCGCCAGCCGCAGCAGCCCGCCCGAGGCCTCCAACGCCGCCTCGACGGTCTTGCGCACGTTGGAACCAACGGTCTTGAGCTGCGGCACACGGGTCACTGGGCTGGCGACGGGCATTGGGCGCTCTCCGGGCAGGGGGGCAGGGAACAGGGGTCGGGGGTCGGGGTAAGGCCGGGAAACTATGACGCAATAGGGGGGCGGCTGCAAGGGGAGGGGGTCGTAAGAAAACCTGTGGGGGTTGGAGGGGACCGTGGTAGAATATGACTGTCCGGATAGGCGGCAGGCAGAGTTCCGCCCGCGCGGGGCCGGGAGAATGCAATGCGGATGATCGGGCGAGTGACGTGGGCCGTGGCGCTGGCAACCGTGGTGACCGCGCGGGCGCACGCAGCCGGCACGATCGGCTACCGCGTGCTGCCGATTGTCCCGGATGAACCGTTCGACCGGGTGGTCGCCACAGCGGCGAACATCCACGGGCAGGTGGTGGGGTATGTGGAGCGGAGAATCGGGACAAACCAGCGGGAGTTCCGGGGGTTCCTCTTCGAGCACGAGCAATTCACGCTACTCGATCAGTTCTGGAGCGCCGTGGACATCAACGACTCGGGGCAGATTCTTGGACACACACGCGCGGCGTCCACGCCGTACGGCGTGCTTGATCTGCGGGATGGGTCGCTGATTGAGTTGGATCCGGACCCGGAGAATTACACGGTCGTACAACTGATGTTCATCAACAACAATGGCATTGTGGTCATGCATGATCCCTATGGCGGGTTGGAACCGATCAATTACCATCCCCAGGCTTCTGGCGGATACTATTCACTCGACATGCATAGTGGCACAATCGAGTATCTCGGAGGATGGGGTGAGTGCTACCACGGATGTTATGACCCGGGATTTGTGTATGACGTTGCCATCGATTTCACGAATAACGGCGTTGCGCTCTTTAACAAGAATGCATCGGAACGCGGCTACTATGACCCTTCGCTCGTGGACTATGCCACGTTGGCGCGGCAGGCGATCGACTACCCGTCATCAGTACGGAACCCGAATCCCGATGCCGAGTTCCGAGTTTACGACGTGAACGATGCAGGCTGGGTCGTCGGTGACGCCTGGTGGCTCGATGGATCAGGGCAGGGAGGGCCCACCGGCATGCTACATCGCGACGGCGAAACCATCTTCGCCACCGACTACCTCGACCCCGCCACTGGCTGGGAAATGCGCTACATGTTCCGCATCAACAACGAGAACGTCATTCTCGGCAGGGCGATCGACCTCTCCGCGCTTGAGGACGGGTTGAAGTGGGTGCTCGCGGTCGCCCGGCACCAGCCGCCGATGGTAATCGAGTTCCCCTTTGACTCGGGCTTCACGCTGTCATCGGGACTGATTGCCGACTTCACAGACAGCGGCCATATTCTTCTGGGTGGTCAGTACGCAACTCACTCCTTCCTCCTCGTCCCCATCCCCGAACCCGCCTCCCTCACCCTCCTGGCCCTGGCAACCTGCCTCTTTGCTCCTCGCCGCCGGCGGCGGTGAGCGATCAGGGATCTTGGAATAACCCCACCTCCGAACTGATACTCTTAGAGGACTGACCTCCCAAAGGAGATGCTATGCGTGGCTATACCCCCTGCCTGCTCGCCCTCGCCCTCTTCGCCGCCGCCGTCGCCCACGCCGCCGACGAGAAACCAGCCCCCCAACCACCCGCCATCGGCGAAGTCGCCCCCGATTTCACCCTCGCCAACCTCAAGGGCGAGAAAGTCACCCTCTCCGCAATCGCCGACCAGGGGCCGGTCGTGCTCGTCGTCCTGCGCGGGTATCCCGGCTACCAGTGCCCGATCTGCTCCCGCCAGGTCGGCGACCTGCACGTTCATGCCCCGCTCCTCAAGGAGCATGGCGCCCGTGTGCTGCTGGTCTACCCCGGACCGGCCGACCATCTTGACGAAAAAGCCGTCGAGTTCCTGGGCAAGCGCTCGCTTCCCGAAGGCTTCGAGCTGGTGATCGACCCCGACTACACCTTCACCAACCTCTACCACCTGCGCTGGGATGCCCCGCGCGAGACGGCCTACCCCGCGACCTTCGTCCTCGACGCCGCCCGCAAGGTCCACTTCGCCAAGGTCAGCAAGACCCACGCCGGCCGCACAAACGCGAAGGAAGTCCTCGAGGCGCTTGGGAAGATGAAAGCGGATAAGTCCTGACGGTGATTCACGTGGTTGGGATGGTTCGGATGGCACCCGCCTCGCATGTTACGATGCCCCTCCTTGACCCCCGGCCGGACCCGCTCCGAGACCAGCCGCGCGGGACGTGGAGGCCTGGGCATGTCCTCATCATCCGTTCCATTGTTCCACACCCTCATCAGCGCGCGCCACAACGTTCACGTCGGCTCGTTTCACCTGACCTCCCGTGACGCCGCCCCGGCCTGCCCCATGCCCTGGTCTGTGCGCCTCACGCCCCTGCGCGGCGGCCGGCAGCAGGGGGTGGACCTCCTCGAACTCGCAGCCGGGGATATGTCGATCCGCCTGGTCCCCACGCGCGGCATGGGCATCCTCGATGTCACCTGCGGTGATCTGCGTCTGGGATGGGATTCGCCGGTGAAGGAAGTCGTCCACCCGGCGTTCATCGACCTGGGCGGGCGGGGCGGGACAGCCTGGCTCGAAGGGTTCAATGAGTACATGGTCCGCTGCGGCCTCGAATGGTTCGGCCCGCCGGGGCCGGAGGAACATCACCTGGCCACTGCCGAGCCCCCGGCCAACCCTCTGACGCTCCACGGCAAGATCGCCAACATCCCGGCCTCGGAGCTTTGGATCGAGGTCGAAACGAAAAAGCCCTTCCGCCTGCGCGTGCATGGCAAGGTGTACGAGGTCATGCAGTACGGCCCGAAGTTCGAGCTGGCGACCACCCTCACCGTCACGCCCGGCGAGGCGCGCTTCACCATGGAGGACCGGATCACGAACCTGGCCGGGCAGGAGCAGGAGTTCGGCCTGCTGTATCACATCAACCACGGCCCGCCGCTGCTTGAACCCGGTTCACGCTTCGTCGGCCCGGTTAAGAACGTCACACCCCGCGATGAGGAGTCCAAGCGCGGGCTGGCGAAGTACGCCCAGTACGGCCCGCCGCGCGCCGGATCGCTGGAGCAGGCGTTTTTCCTGGAGCTCCATGGCGACCGCCGCGGGCAGACGCGGGTGATGCTCCACAACAAGGCCGGTGACCGGGGCGTGGCCCTGGGGTGGTCGCTCAAGGCCCTGCCGTGTTTGACGATCTGGAAAGGCCTGCACGCGAAGGAGGATGGCTACGTCACCGGGCTGGAACCGGCCACCGGTTACCCCAACCCCCGCCCGGCCGAGCGCCAGGCCGGCCGCGTGCCCACGCTCAAGCCCGGCCAGACCCG
>JBGTFI010000361.1:0-4800 GCA_041747335.1 Phycisphaeraceae bacterium
GGTGGTGGTGGGGGCCGCGGCGCGGGCGCGGGGACGATGGTGAGGCGCTTTGGAGGATGGATGTGATGGAGAAACGGATGGCCTTGAAGAACTCGCGTAGGTCAGGCCTGGGCCTGACACGAGCGCGCGCTGGTCGACCCACTGTCAGGCCAAGGCCTGACCTACCGGAGATTCTCAGAGCAGTGTTTGAGCGTCCGTGGAGTCAGGCACTCGCGGGCAAGCCGCCAGTGGCACCCGGGCGCTTCGTCTTGATGGTGTTGCTGATCGTGCTGTGCATCGCGCCAGCGGCCCTTGCGAACGCGGAGGAACTGAGCGCTCAGGAGCGGGCCGCACGCGCGGCGCACGTGCTTCAGCGGTGGTACGACGTGGAGACGGGCCTGTGGAAGACCACGAGCTGGTGGAACGCGGCCAACGCGCTCACATCCATCATCCGCTACACGGAGTTGACCGGCGATCCGGCCTACCGCCAGGTGATCGCCAACACGTTCGAGCGCTGCAAGGAGTTCGTGGTGACGGGGGAGACGCCGGAGGAGGACTGGGTGTGCCGCAACTTCGTCAACGCGTGGTATGACGATGCTGGGTGGTGGGTGATCGTGTGGGTGGATGCCTACGACCTCACGGGGGAGCGGCGCTACCTGGAGATGGCGAAGCTGACGTTCGCGGACATGACGCAGGGCTGGGACGATGTGTGCGGGGGCGGGGTTTACTGGAAGAAGCCGAACATCGGCAAGCACACGATCACCAACGGGCTGTTTCTGATCGGCGCGGCGCGGCTGCACCAGCGTTCGCCGGGGGAAGTGGTGGCGGGGCGAACGCACCTTGAGTGGGCGGAGGCTGCGTGGGGATGGCTGCGGGATTCGGGGTTGGTGAATGAGCGGCACATGGTGGAGAACGGGCTGAACGGCGCGTGCGAGGTGGAGGCCGGGGCGCACTACACCTACAACCAGGGGGTGGTGATCGGGGGACTGGTGGAGCTTGGCAGGGCGACGGGGGATGAGGCACTCATCGAGCTTGCGGGGAAGATCGCCCGCGCGGCGATGCGCGAGCTGGTGAACGAGGAGGGCGTGCTGCGGGAGTTTCACGAGCCGAACCTGACGGGGGATTCGACGCAGTTCAAGGGCGTGTTCATGCGTCACCTGGCGACGCTGTACACGGTGACGGGCGACGCCGAGATCAAGGCTTTCATCGAGCACAACGCGCAGTCGCTCTGGACAAGGGCGCGCCACGAGCAGACCGATGAGATCGGTGGGTTGTGGGCCGGCCCGTTCGACGCGGCCGACGCGGCGCGGCAGAGTTCGGCGCTCGATGCGCTCAACGCGGCGCTGTTGGTGGGGAGGTGAGTTTTTCAGTGGGGCGGGCGTCTCGCCCGCCATTGCGGCGCAGCCGCAAATTCCCTGCCCCCATAACACCATTTCAGGCCTTCGGCCTGATGGCGGGCGGGACGCCCGCCCCACTGGAAAATAGGATCCTGTGTCCACCGGATGATCGAGTTCAGAGGTCCAGCGCCTCGGCCTCCTCCGCGTGTTCCATGATGAAGCGGAAACGCGCCGAGGGGTCTTTGCCCATCAGCTCGCCGATGGTGCGCTCGGTCAGAAGAGGGTCGGCGATTTCGACGCGCAGGAGTCTGCGCGTTTTCGGGTTGAGGGTGGTTTCCCAGAGGACTTTGGGCATCATCTCGCCCAGCCCCTTGAAGCGGGTGATGTCGGCTTTGGATTGCTTGCCGTGCTTCTCGAGGATGCTCGCGCGGGCTTTTTCATCGGCGGCCCAGTAGGTTTCCTTGCCGATGTCGATGCGGTAGAGCGGCGGCTGGGCGAGGTAGACCCTCCCGGCGCGGATGAGTTCGGGGAGGTGGCGATAAATGAAGGTGAGCAGGAGGGTGGTGATGTGGTGGCCGTCGGAGTCGGCATCCGCCAGAAGGATGACGCGGTCGTAGCGGAGCTGGGCGAGGTTGAAGTTCTTTCCGATGCCGCACCCCAGGGCGGTGAGGAGGTCGGCCAGTTCACGGTTTTCGAGGACTTTGGCAAGCGACGCCTGCTCGGTGTTGAGAACCTTGCCGCGCAGGGGGAGGATGGCCTGGTTGGTGCGGTCGCGGCCCTGCTTGGCGCTTCCGCCCGCCGAATCGCCCTCGACGATGAACAGTTCGGAGTCGGCCCGGCCGCGGGCGGTGCAGTCGCTGAGTTTTCCAGGGAGGTTGACGCGGCCGGAGGTGGCGGACTTTCGTGAGACCTCGGCCGAGGCTGCGCGCGAGGCTTCTCGCGCCCTGGAGGCGAGGATGATCCGGGCGACGATCGCCTCGGCGGCGGTGCGGTTGTGGTTGAGCCAGTGTTCGAGGCCCGGGCGAACCACGGCATCGACGCGCGCCTGGACTTCGGGGTTGTTCAGGCGATCCTTGGTCTGCCCCTGGAACTGGGGATCCGCGATGAAGATGGAGAAGATGCCCACCAGCCCTTCGCGGATGTCTTCCGGGGCGAGCTTAATGCCCTTGGGCAGGAGCTTGTGGGTGTCGATGTAGTTGCGCACCGCTTTGCCCACGGCCGAGCGCAGCCCGCTTTCGTGGGTTCCCCCGGAACCGGTGGGGATGCCGTTGACGTAGCTGCGCAGTAGCTCATCGGTGGATTCTGTCCAGTGCAGGGCCAGGTCGATCTTCGCGCCGCCGGCCTCGCCGTTTTCCTTTGAGAGGGTAAAGGCCGTCTCATGGACGCCCCGCGCGCCGCGGCCGGCGACGATCTTGCGCAGGTAATCATGCACCCCCTCATCGTGCTGGAAGGCTTCCTTCCGCTGATTGACCTGGTCGTCGAAGGTAACCTTCAGGCCCTTGTGAATGAAGCTGGCGGTTTCGAGGCGTTCGCGGATGAGATCGGGGTTGAACTCGGTGTTGGGGAAGATGCGCGGATCGGGATGGAAGGTGACCGTGGTTCCGCTGCCGCGCGCGGGGCCGAGTTTCTTGAGCGGGCCGGTGGGTTTGCCGGCTTTGAAGGTCATCTCCCACGCGGCGCCGTCGCGCTTGACGGTGACGGTGAGGGACTTGGAAAGCGCGTTGACGACGGAGGCGCCCACACCGTGCAGGCCGCCCGCGGTCTTGTAGCTGTCGTGGGAGAACTTCCCGCCCGCGTGGAGGGTGGTCAGGATGATTTCGAGGGCGGGCTTCTTGTGCGTGGGGTGTCTATCGACGGGGATGCCCCGGCCGTTGTCGCTGATGGTGATGGTGGCGCGGTCGGGGTGGAGGGTGAGAGAGATGTCGTCGGCGTGGCCGTTCATGGCCTCGTCGATGCTGTTGTCGAGGATCTCCCACACCAGGTGGTGCAGCCCGGCCGGTCCGACGCCCCCGATGTACATGCCCGGCCGCTTGCGGACGGGTTCGAGGCCTTCGAGGACGGTGATGTCTTTGGCGGTGTAGGCGGCGGTCATGGTTTCGTCCGTGAAACGTGAATGCCCCGCCAGCTTAGCTTGAAATCGGCCGCGGATCACCACAGCCCGATGATGGGATAAGTTCCCGCCGCGTGGGGCTGCATCTCGGCCAGGCGCTTCCAGATCACCGCGCCATCAAGCCGGCCGACGTTGCCGCCCTCGGCGCCCAGGGCCTGGGGGGTGATGGGTCCGGGGTCGGTGGTCCACCCGATGGCCGACCCGGTGGGGGTATGCACGACGGTGGAGGCGGTCAGCCAGGTGGCGTGGGTCATGTCCTCGTTGATGTCCGCCACGAGCGTGAGGTGGCCTGGGTCTTCGATCGTCAGCGGGCTTTGCCAGTCAACCGCGCCAGGGCCTATCAGCGGGAGGACGGGTTTGGTGACGGTGGCCTGTCCGCGTCCCCCGCCGCGCCCGGTGGGGAGGGATGACGGCAGGCCGCCAGTGTAGTAGTAGCCCATGATCCATCCGAGCGGGTCGTGGTACACCGGCGGATGACTCAGAAAGGCGTACTGTGTGCCTTTGAGGTTGGGACATCCGGCGAGCTGGTCGATCGCGGCGGTGTCCTTGAGGCCCTGATACAGGCTCGAGGAAATGTAGGTCATGTGGATGCCGCCAGCATCCCGGGCGGGGTGGGGGAGTCGGCCGGCGGAATCCTGCGCGAGGGTGTTCAGTCCGAGGATCCAGGAGCGGGCGTTGGCGGCGCAGAGCGAGCGCCGCGCGGATTCCTTCGCCCCGCTGAGGGCCGGGAGCAGAAGGGCGATCAGCAGCGCGATGATCGCGACGACGACGAGCAAATCGATCAGCGTGAACGCGCGGCGGGATGGGGTGGACATGGAGAAGTGTCTCAACGGGTGTCCGGTTAACGCAAGTCATTTTAGCGGGGTGCGATCGGGCGGGGAAGGGGGGGGCCGGTTTCAGGTGGGCAAGTTGCATGTTGGCAAGTTGGGGGGGGGTGGGGGTGGATCGTCTCGACGATCAACGGCTCGATTCCGGGGACGGTGGCGATCGACGGCCTGTCTCTGTCGTGGGCGTCGGGGCAGCGGGTTTCGGGAGTCTCGGTGCTGGATACCGACGGGTTGTCCGTGCTGGAGGTTGAACGGGTCGTGGCGCCGGGGCTTTCGCTGACGTCGGCGTGGCCGGGGGGGATGGCGCTGGGGGAGGTGACGGTCGGTCCCACACGCGCGAACATCGTCCGCTTCGCGGACGGCCAGACGAACCTCGAGCGGGCACTGGGACTCGGCGGGTCCAGTACGCCGAGCACGGAACCGACGAAGCTGCCGCGAGACCTCAGCGCGAAGGTGGTGCTGGAGGGCGTTGACATGACTTACACCTCGGCCGACCTCGCTCCGGTGGCGGTGCGCGTCCACGGGGCGACGCTGGACATGCCCTCCC
>JBGTFI010000362.1:0-3319 GCA_041747335.1 Phycisphaeraceae bacterium
CGCCTCGGCCAATCCCACGCAGGGCGACGGCCTGATGCTGACCGCCATCGCCGCGGTCTTCCTTGGCATGACGCTCACCCGCGACGGCCAGCCGCGGGTGCTGGCCACTCTGGCGGGCGTGGTCGTTCTGGGTGTTCTCGACAACGGCCTCACCCAGATGCGCGTCGACAGTTACGTGCGTCAGGTGTTGGTTGGAGCGATCATCTTGTTGTCGGTAGGCCTAAGCGCCTTGAGCCGGCGGGGGAGGTAGCAATTGGGGAGACAGCTGCGGGCTGGGTTCAGCTCAGGGCGATGCAATGAAATCGTAGTCGCACATCTCTGTCTGCCCGCAAATATCTACCGGATAATCGTGCTACCGAGACCATCAGCCAGCGCCCACGCGGAAGCATAGTAGAAGCAAGAGGGCGCAAAGTACTGCCAGTTTCTGCGCAATCCCGCGCATGGCGCTTGCGGGGAAGGGGAATTCAAATAGCTGAAATGTCGAAGTAAAACGCAACCGAGCGCAATTGTTCATGGTCCGTTCGCCACGACTCATAACCTGAAGGTCACAGGTTGGTCCGACCACTCCACCGGAACCGGCTCCTTCATCCGCGCCGGTGCCACCTCCGGCCCCTGCCTCCCGTCCACGATCGCCTCGACGTCGTCGGGCACGAGGGGCGTCAGGCGCAGCACACGGGTCATGTAGGACTGCGCGATCCCCTCGCGATCGGCCAGTTCGGCGATGGTGGCGAAACCCCGGGACCCCAGCATGCGCTTCCAGTGGAAGGCACGCGCCAGCGCATTGACCAATGCACCGGTAGCAACGCGGTGGCCGGCCAAGGTTAGCGCCACCCGTTCCTGAAGCTCTTGATTGGTCTCCGCCCCGCGCCGAGGACGCGTGAACACCTCCGCCGAGGGCCGCGCGTCGCGGCTCTTCTCCTCGAAACCATCGCCTGCTTGAGGTGGCGGGCCTCCGTTTGCGCGTACCCCCGGCCCGAAAGGCGGGTGCAGAGAATGCGGCCATCGCGCCGAATGTACGCCGCCAGGGCGATGGTACTCCGAGGTGCGGCCAACGTACCCGCAGGCGTGGTACGAGATTTGCGCCACGGTCACGCGCGCGCGAGGCGAGGAGCAGGCCTCGATCGCAATCCTTGCGCTTGCGGTCAGCGAGCTTTCATGGCGGGAGCTCTAATCCGGCTTGTAAGGCTGACGCCGTCGCGAACCTGCCGTGCCCCGGTAAGTTGGCCGTATGGCGGAGTCCACGTGGTACGCGCCTTGTCGGCGAGCCCTGCCTTTGCCGCGCTTGCCGTCTCACTTCGGTCGAGCGAGATGTCCTTCCTCCATGACGCAGCAGGTACGTCCTGGCCGGGGCCGGCTTGCCGCCATGACGTTACGAATCCGAGCGCTGTCACGCGCGCGCGAGGCGCGGATCTCGATCTCAACTTTTATGATTGCGGCCGGGAACCAGATGTGGTATTAATCAGACTGATAGCATCTAGAGTAGGGCTGACGCCCTCGCCAACCTGCCGCGACTTGGTAAGGTGGTCTCCCGAAAGGGGATGCGGCCAGCGGTGGCAAACCAAAAGTCGTAGCGTGCCAGTCAGCTCTCCTCTGCGAACCAAGGAGAGAATGTTATGTGCTCGCAAGAAGCATCGGCAATAATAGCGCTTCACGGAAGTACCGCCAGGGCCCTCGCGGCAACGGCGGCTGACCTGTTCAATGGCGACCGGGACGACGCCCGCAGCTGGGAAGCTGCGACGGTGGCACGCCCGGTGGACGGCATGCCCCACAACCAGTGGGCTGCGCAATGACCATGGCAGGATCCACGTCCTCGGTGATGGGCCCCGCCACGGTCGACCGCTTGCTCAAGTTTTCCGAGGCGCGTCAGTCGCTCGGGCTCAGCAAGTCGACCATGTACCGCATGCTGGAGCGCGGCGAGCTGCCCGGCCCGCTGAAGATCGGAGCGTTGACGTACTTCTCTGAACGGGAGGTGCAGGAGTGGATCGCCCGTAAGCTCGCGGACCGCGGGCGGGGAGCTGGCCATGCATAACGAGAACCCCGCCTACCAGGTGGCCCGCCAGGTGCACGAGGACCACGCGGTGCCCGTGTTCCCCGTAAAGTTGTCGCTCGAGGACACCGGCAAGTGGCAGAAGACGCCGCTTCTGAAGTGGGGCAGCACCTCCGGCCACCCTGACGACGTCCCTTGGAACGGCGCAAACGCCGTCGGTGTGCCGATGGGGCAGCGCTCTGGCTTGCTGGCCATCGATCTCGACACCTACAAGGACGGTAGCGAGGCCGAGGCCTGGGTCGAGAAGCACGACCTGCCGGTGACCCGGACCCACCGGACCGCCTCGGGTGGACGCCACCTGATCTTCCGCCTGCCCGAGGGAAGTGACTTCGGAAACAAGGCACCCAAGGTGCCTGGTCTCGACGTGCGTGGCAGCGGCGGCTACATCGTCTGGGCGGATACGGGAGGCCTCTATTTGGTCGAGGTCGACATGGCGCCCGCCGTTCTGCCCGCCTCCGTCTGCGACGAGCTGGCGGCCCTTCAGAGTAGGTCTAGCCTGCTTGACGACCGCGATCTGCCGCCCTGGACCATCGTGGATATCGAGGCGCTCGAGGCCCGCCTCGACGCCGCGCTCCTAGACCCGCTTCGGCCAGAACTGGCGCGGCGCTTCAACGGCAGCGTCGAGGGGCTGAGTGACAGGAGCGCAAGCGCTCGCGACATGTCGGTGGCAGGCCTGCTCGCACCCAGAGGCTTCACCTACTCGGAAATCGTGACGGTCCTGCTGGAGTACTTCCCCCATGGGACGGCCGCACGGGAAGATCGTCCCGAGCAGATTTTGGAGCGTGCCGCAAAGCGCTGTGCCGCGCGCGCAGTCCTGCAGGTGCAAGATCGGGATGCAAAACGCATGGAAGCGATGCAGGCATGCTTCGCAAAGTTTAGGACCCATGGCCTTACCCAATCCGAACCGAGGAGCGCGTGATGGAATCCTCCGCCCCAAAGCTCCCGGAGAGTGCCGAGGCCAGTACGTACTCGCCCGAGGGCGCGCCGATGTCGGCTGATGATTGGCTGAAGTCCGAGCTAACCAGGATCGCGCTATCTGACGATTTGCACGATGCGACAGAGCTAAAGAACCTCCAAGTGGCAGCGCCGCGCTACGGATTGAAGCTGGAAATCCCTGCGCTCAAGAAGAAGCTAAAGCATTTCGGGAGAAACGTGAATCGTAGGATTCCCAAGGGGTTCTGTTTGTGATTCATCCTGTTTGGGAGGATGGATCATGTCAGCACCTTTGCCGAATGCGCTGCGTGCGCGGTTTCAGCAGTATATCGAAGAGGG
>JBGTFI010000363.1:0-2089 GCA_041747335.1 Phycisphaeraceae bacterium
CTCCCCCTCGTGGGGAGGGGCTGGGGGTGGGGGCCGCCGGGCCCATACCTTTAGCGCCCACCACGGAAACGCGAAAAGGGCTGGCAGGGCGCCAGCCCTTTTTCGTTGGAGTTGGTGCTCCCGGCACGACTTGAACGTGCAACCTTCGGGTTCGAAGCCCGACGCTCTATCCGATTGAGCTACGGGAGCCTTGCGGGAATGTCATTCCCAGTAGACCGTGAGGCTGAGGATCAGCAGCACGATCGCCAGCCCGATATAGGTGATCGAGGCCGCCTTGGCCACTCGGGCCCCGATCGTGGCCTTGTCCCACACCAGGATCAGCACGATCAGCGCCACGACACCGCCGAAGAAGATAAGTCGCGACATGTGGCATCCCCCGGGCGGTCAGTCCGGCGGACCATACGGGAGGCATTCGCGGCCTTCAAGCCAATGGTGGCCGTTCCACCACGACCGCACGTCATTAAAGTTGCATTGTGGCAATTGCCACATCCGACGCTTGTCCGGTGTGCAATTATCATGTCAGCACGTCGGACCAATCCTGGATGCTCCACCGAATCCTGCCCGAACCTTCCTCGTCGGGCAGGTCACCTTCCCCGGCCAGGCCCCCGCCGGCCGGGGATTTTTAAGGGAAATACCTGGCGCCAAAGCGGAACTGTTCCCGAGCCCACCCGTTGAGCGCAACCAGGGAGCGGGGCATGACCAGGGAAGTTGAACCAGATAATGGCATACAGGCATCGATACGACGGCGGCGATACCCGCGAGGAGACCTGGGGCCGCGCGCTCAAGGTCGGGTATGGCGAGGTCGCGCAGGAGCCGATGCCGGACAGGTTCCGCAAGCTGCTGGAGCGGCTCGGAGATGTGGAATCGCGCGACGATCGATGTCACCCCCCATGGTTAACGCGTCCGCCCCGGGACCGCTAAGAACCCGACGCTCCGATTGACGGAGAGTTCAAGCGCATCCGCTAGATTGCTGACACGGCCGGACGTGCACTGAGTTCCCCTCCAGCCTCCGCAAGGCAGCCCCCCCTGCCCCGGATCGCACGTCCGGCCCCAAGAGCTTCCACGGGGGCCGAAGGACAAAGACATGACGATCGCCAGCCGCACCGCCAGAGCCCGCCCGACGCAGAGCACGCCCGCGAAGTCCGCGTGGCTTTTCCCCGGCAGGACCGAGCTGGGGATTTCGGTCAACTGGCGCCTGGCGGCGATCGAGGCGATGGTTCACGACCTCAAGTTCGCGCGGGAACGCGAAGAGGTGAAGGACTCGCTCCATATCTCCAGGCTCCGCCTCCTCTCGGCCCGATGCGAACTGGCACTGGCCCGGTGCAGGACGGCTTAGCCTTTGACCGATCCCTGCAACTGCAGACCGAGGTAGCGGTCGAGGGTCACGTCGTCGTTCAGCAGGTCTTGCGAGCGGGCCCGATGGGAGATGACGCCGCGCTCGATCACGACGGCATCCTCGGTCAGGGTCAACGCGAGCTCGGCGTGCTGCTCGACCAGCACGAGGCCGATGTTTTCCTCAGCCATCCGCCCGATGGCCGCGGTGAGTTCCTCCACGATGATCGGGGCGAGCCCCTCCAGCGGCTCGTCGAGCAGAAGCAGTGACGGGTTCGTCATCAGCGTGCGCGCGATCGTCAGCATCTGCTGTTCGCCGCCCGACAGCTGGTTGCCCATGTTGGCGCGGCGCTCCTTCAGCCGCGGGAACAGGGCGAACACGGCGTCCGTGTCCCAGCGCCCGGGCCGCGCCGCCACCGTCAGGTTCTCCTGCACCGTGAGGGACGGGAAAACGTCGCGCTCCTGCGGCACCCATCCGATGCCGCGATGGGCGCGTCTGTGCGGCGGCAATCGCGAAATATCTGTTCCATTGAGCGATATGGAGCCGCGCGCCAGGGTGACGAAGCCCATGATCGCCAGCAGCAGCGTGGTCTTGCCCACGCCGTTGCGGCCCAGCACCGCGAGGCTGCCGCCGGCCGGAAGGACGAGCGAGACGCCGTCCAGCACCACCGCCTCGGCGTAGCCGGCGCGCACGTCGCGCAGCTCGAGCAGGGGGTCAGGCATGGTGCGCGGCCTGTTTGGTGCCGAGGTAGACCTC
>JBGTFI010000364.1:0-3805 GCA_041747335.1 Phycisphaeraceae bacterium
CGAAGCGGCGGGCGTACTCCGCGCGTGAGTAGGGGAACCCGGCGCAGCGGTCGAGCTGGAGGAAGATCGGGTCGTCGCGCGTCGGCTCGGACACTTGGTCGCTCCCTGTGCTAATCGCCGATGGCGTCGCCCGCCTCGTAGACAAACGTCGGCCTTGGCCCCAGACCGGCGATCCAATCGTAAAGCTCCCTGAGTCTGCGGGCGATCGAGGGCCAGCTATAGTCGCGTTCGATGAGCGATCGGCCGCGTGCGCCCATCGCGGCGCGCTCCTCGTCGCTCGCGGCCATGGCCTCTTCGAGTGCCTCACACAGCGGATCCACGCCGACTTCGATCCACCACCCGCAGCGGTGCTCGCGCAGGTTCGCCCAGGGCGTGGTGTTGGAGACGATGACCGTGCGGGCGCACGCCAGCGCTTCGGCGACCGCGATGCTGAAGTTTTCGCCATCGGTGGGCAGGACGTACAGGTCCGCGGCCGCGAGCATGTCGCGTTTCATCGATTCGGGGAGCTGTCCGAGAAAGGTGGTCGCGGCGCTCGCGTCGCCGGATTCGATGATCGCCTGGGCCTTGATGCGTGAATGGTCGAGTTCGACGCCCCCGATGACCAGTTGCCAGTCGGGGTGGCGCTTGTGGAGGCGCACCCACGCCTGGGCCAGGCGCGGCAGTCCCTTCTTCCGGTAGATCGAGGAGAGAAAAAGCAGGCGCCTCTTCCCCGCAAGCTCCGGCCAGCGGGACGTGATCGTCCTATCGTCCACGCTTGTCGGATACCCCGCGGCGTCCAGCCCGATCGGAATCACGGCGATGGGATTGGTCAGTCCGTAGTCGCGGAAGAAGCGTGCCTCCTGGTTGGCGGTGGCGTGGAGGCAAGCGGCCGAGCGCAGGTTCTTGTCCTCAAACAGCCGCGCGACCAGCCACTTGCGCGCCCGGTTGTAGGCGAGAATCCACGGATCGAGCTGCCCGTGGGGCGAGACGACCAGCGGAATCCCGCGGCGCACGGAAGCGCGGCGGGCTTCATAGCTCGGAAACATCCGCAGCCCGTGGGAGTGGATGACCTTGACGCCGTCGAGGTTTTCTTCGAGCAGTTTCCGAAGGCGCGGGCTGTACCCTGCGCTGCGCGGGCCCACCCGTCTGGCGATGAGGGTACGGATGTCGCGGTGGTCGGCGGTGTCCTCTTCGACGAACGGATCCCACAGCCCGGCGATGACGGGTTCGATCCCTGCCGCCAGCCCGTGGCGCACCGCGGTGAGGACGTACGTCGTCACCCCGCCGCCGAGTCTTGACAGCGTCGGCACGACGTGCGCGACTCGGATCGTCGTCGGTGTCACGTCGGTTCATCCCTGGGGTAGGCCCGGCGCATGAGCAGCAGCCCGAACTCGAACAGCCCCCACAGCGGAAGCGCCAGGATGAACATGCTGAAGGGATCCTGCGGTGTGAGCACGGCCCCGAGCACGAAACAGATGAAGACGCAGTATTTCCTGGACTTGCTCACGAGGGCCGGGTCGATGATGCCCGACCATCCGAGGATGGTCATGAGCACGGGAACCTGGAACGCGACGACGACGCCCACGCCGAGCATCAGGACGAAGTTGATATGGTCGTTCTGGTCCGGCAGAAGCCTGAGTGAGGATCGCGAGGCGGGCATGAATCGCCGGAGCTTTCCGCCGAGGATGGCCTTGAGCTCGTTGTCGGTCGCGTTGAACCAGAACTGGCCTTCGAGGGGGTCTGTCGGGTCTTCATCAAGACTGGGGATGGTCAGGCGCATCGCCTGTGGTTCTTCGATCGTTCCCTGACGCGTATCGAGGGAGGCATCATCATCCGGCCGGCCGACATCTTCCTCTTCGGGAACGGTCATGGTCCACTTCATCATGTCGGTGATGCGGTCCATGAAGCTGGGCCCGGTCTCGCCTGGAGGCGGGTAGCTCTGGGAGAACATCACCAGCACGAAAAGACACACCGGCAGGAGGATGTAGTACATGAACAGCACGCCCAGCAGCACCATCAGCCCGCTGAAGGGGGCCAGGATGTAGGCGATCCGCTGCTCGTGCTCGTACAGCCCCGCGGAGATGAACTTCCAGAGCTGGTGCATCACCCACGGAAACGAGATGATCGCGGCCGACATCAGGCTGACCTTGATGTAGATCCCGAAGGGCGCGGTCACCTTCGTCGCGATCAGTTCGGGGGGGAGCTCGGCCTGGCGCAGGGCGCGAAAGTAGGGGGCGTTGATCCACCCGATGATCGTGAACCCGAAATAGAAAGTCCCGATCGCCGCGATCCCGATCCCGACCAGGGCATGGATGAGGCGGGCGCGAAGCTCCTCGAGGTGATCGCCGAAGCTCATGCGGTATTCATCGGGATTGAACGGCTTCTTGATTCGGGCCATGCGGGGGGCATTCTAGACAAAGTGGGCGAGGCATCGGACCGGGGATGAATCCGCTTACACGAGCAGCATCGCATCTCCATACGAATAGAACCGGTACTCGTGATCGATGGCGATCCGGTACCACCCTAGAAGTCTCTCAATCCCCACCCCTGGAAGCGCCGCCACCAGGGCCAGCAGCGTCGAGCGCGGGAGGTGAAAGTTGGTCAGGAGCGCATCGGTGAATCGAAACGGGAAGGCGCCGTCGTGGTCCGATCGCGGCGTGATGAAGAGGCTGGTGGAGGTGGACCAGTCCCGGCCGGGTGGCGGCAATTCCGCCGCAAGGCTCTCAAGGGCGCGGACGCTGGTGGTCCCGACCGGAATAATGCGTCCGCCCGCTCGACGAACCTCGCGCAGGGCGGCGATCGTCTCAGCGGGGATGCTCACCCACTCTTCATGGATCGCGTGGTCTTCAAGCTGATCCGAGCGGACGGGGGCGAAGGTTCCAAGGCCGACATGCAGGGTGAGGTACGCCAGGCGCACGCCGCGGGATTCGAGGTCCGCCAGGAGCGCTGGCGTAAAGTGCAGCCCCGCGGTCGGTGCGGCGACGGAACCAGGTTCCGCGGCGAAGACGGTGTTGTAACGTTCGGTGTCAGCTTGGCTTATCTCTGATTCCGCACGCTCGCGCCGGGCTTTGCGGATGTAAGGAGGCAGCGGCGGCTGCCCGATCCGCTCAAGCAGAGCGAAGGTCTCCAGCTCCCCGAGCAGATTCGCCTCCCACGCGCCACCACCCAGAGAACGAACCAGTTCCAGCTCAGCCAGTTCGCCCATCCCCAACCGCTCGCCCGGCCGGAGCCTGCCTCCGGATTCGAGCATCGCCTGCCAGGTTCGCCCGCGGCTGCTCAGGTACAACCCGGTGACGCTGCCCCCGGTGGCGACGCGGCGGGTATCAAAGCGGGCGGGCAGAACCCGTGACCGGTTGAATACCAGCAGGTCGCCGGCGCCTGGGCCGGGAATGGGGGATGACTGAGCTATAAGCGTCGTTAAATCAAAGACCTGACGGTGATGGACCGTCTCCGTGGCGCGGTGAATGACCATGAGCCTGGCCGCATCGCGGGGATGAGCCGGCTGGGTGGCGATCAGTTCCGGGGGAAGGTGGTAGTCGAGTTCATCGGTGCGCATGGGCGGGGGGTCATGGTAGGCCCGGCGCGGGCGGCCGCAAGCGTAGCGGATCGGTGTCGCGCGGATGCCACACGTGGCCGACACCGTTGCCCGGCCGCCACATCCCCGCACAACCGGCATCCTCCCTCCATAATCTGATCTCCTGTAAGCGCAAATTTCGCAGTCGGTTATCGACGTGAGTGGCGGCCGAACCCCTTCTGGACCCATTCCTGCTCCTTCCTCCATCGTCCCTGACCGGCACGGCAAGGGACGCCACTGGAGGGAATCCAT
>JBGTFI010000365.1:0-2823 GCA_041747335.1 Phycisphaeraceae bacterium
TCACGGCCGTGCAGGGCACGGTGCAGGTGCGCGCCAGTGAGGATGCGCCCTGGGTCGCGGCCCAGCCGGGGATGGTGCTTGGGCCGGGCGCGGAGTTTCGCACGATGCTGCGCAGCGCCGTGCGGTTCGAGATCCCTCCGGGGCAGACGATCACACTCACGCAGCTTGGAACGATCACGGTGCTGCAGGCGATTCAGCAGGCGGAAGGGAAGTACCAGACGGACGTGGGGCTGAAGTACGGGCGGGTGCGTTATGACGTTCAGGCGGCGGGAGTCGAGCATCAATCGACGATCCGCTCCCCCGGATCAACGCTGGCGATCCGCGGGACGGGGGTGAACTACGAAGACCGCGCGGACCAGATGCCGGTGATGGTGGTGGTCGACAACGGGACGGCGGACTTCAAGCGGCAGATGGGTTCCCTGGTGCGGGTGGGCAAGCGCAACCGCACGGCGCGGATGCGCGCCGATGACCAGAGCGCCGCGGCCACGGCGACGCGCGAAGGTCGCTTGAACCCGAGGACGGACTACGCGGGGCAGACGGACACCGAACTGAGCGTGCTCGAATCACAGCCCCTGATCGCTGGCGACCTGCTGCGTGCGCAGGGTGTGGAGGGGTTCCACCAGGCGGCCAGGGCCGAGTCGGTCGCGGGGGACATCATGGATTCGGGGACGCCCGGCGACGGGATGCCGGGCATCGACCCCACGAGCTTCGGGCTGGCGTTTCTGGCGACGTGGAGCGGCAGCGGAACGCGGGGCAGTGATGTGGACATGAGCATCCGTTCGCCGGCTGAGGAGCCGGTGCTGACGGCGCAGAACCAGACGGTCCCCAGCGGCGGGCGGCACTTCGGGGACTTCCGCGCCACGGGCAGTTCGGGCTTCTCTGGGGGCGAGCTGGCGGCGTGGTTGACGCAGGACTTTCCCGGGGGGATCTTTGACGTGATCCTGACGCTCAACGACTTTGCTCCGGGCGTGGCGAGCGACCCGGTGTCGTTTGAACTGCGGGCGTTCTCGGTGATGGGCGAGCGCGGGCTGATCCAGATCGGCCCGATCGGAGGAACGCTCAGCCCCAGCTCACCCCAGCAGATCATTCCGATCGACACGCGGGAGTTCAACGGGGGCTATGGCCAGGGATACGGCATGTACTCCTCGATGCCCAAGTGATGGTGCGGCCGATGTTCATCGACCGGGCAACGTGAGGGTCGGGCGATGACCGCTCCGCACGAATGACGCATGTGGCGGCCAAGCTCCACGCCTGAGGGCAAGCGAAGGGTTCGCACCGCGATGTCGGGGGCGGCGATCACGCTCTGCGTGGTGGCGATGAGCGTGGCGGGGCTGCTCGATCCGCTCGATCGGTGGCTGTACGACGTTCGGGCGCGATGGTGTCAGGTGTTCATGCCCCCGCCGGGGGACGAACTGGTCTTCGTGATGGTGGATGACGCCTCCCTCGAGGCCGTGGGCAGGTGGCCCTGGCCGCGATCGAGGCTGGCGGAAATGGTGACGATCCTCGGGGGCGCGGGTGCGAAGGTGATCGCGTTCGACATGCTCTTCGCGGAGCCTCAGCAGGCGGAGTATCGACCGGGAGCAGGCGGAGAACTGGCGATCATCGACCACGACGCGGCGTTCGCCCAGGCGGTGGCGGAGCACGGGCGGGTGATCATTCCGGCTTCGTTCACGTCGCTGGGGGCTTCGACCGCGCGGGATGCGGCGCTGGAGGAGCTCCTGCGGGAAGACCCTTCGCTGTCGCACGACCAGGCGGCGCAGGCGCTGGTCGCCCGTCGGGTGATTCGCACGCCGATGGAGCTTCCGCCGGATGATTTCGCGCTGGCCCGGCGGACGGGTCTGCTCCTGCGAATTGAGCGAATGATCGAGGAAGGCGGGGATCCCGGTCCTGAGGCGCTCACGGCGCGAATCTTCCCGGCACTCGAGACCTCTCTGGTGGGGACGGTTGAGGGGCGTCTGGTGGAGACGCAGTATCACAACTGGGTGTCGCTGCGTGCGATGGAATCGAGGGCGCGGGAACGGACGGCGGGGTTTTCGGCGCGTTGGCGGGGAGCGCCGGAGTCGCTGCCGATTCCGGTGCTGGCGGAGGCTTCGGGAGGGACGGCGTTCGTCGATTACCTGTCGGACCCGGATGGGGTGGTGCGCTGGACGCCGCTGTGGATGCGGTTTGAGGATCGACTTTACCCGCAGCTTGGGCTGGCGCTGGCGCTGGCGCACCTGGAGGTGACGCCAGCGGAGGTGACGGCGAGCGGGAACTCGCTGAGTATTCCCCGGCCGGACCAAGACCCGATTCGCGTACCGGTGCGTCGGCAGCGGGTTCCCCGCCTGGGGGGCGAGGTGGACCACGTGCTGAACATTCCGTGGTTCGGGCCGGTGGATCGCTGGCAGGTGATGTACGACTTCGAGCCGCCTCAATTCGAGCGGACGGACCGGTTTCTGTCGGCGCAGTTCGTGCTGAGCCTCGGAGCCACACGGGAGAAGATCGCGCACAACGCGGAGGCGGCGGACGACGCGGTGCTGGCCGTACGGCAACCGCTGATGAACCCGCAGGCGTTCACGGAACTGGCAAACCGCCCGGCCGCGCCCGCGGCGGAGGTGGAAGCGCGGCTGGGCATGATTGACGCGGCGCTGACCGAAGCGCGGGAGTCGGGGCTGCTCGAAGCATACGGCACGATGACCGACGAAGAACTGGCGGCCGAGCTGGTCCTCATCGAGGACGCAACCGAGCGGGAGGCGACTTCACGGAGCGTCCGGGCATTCCTGGCCGCGGCGCGGGCGCTCCCGGTGCTTCGGGAGGAGCTTGAGAAACTTGAAGCACAGCGAC
>JBGTFI010000366.1:0-2705 GCA_041747335.1 Phycisphaeraceae bacterium
TCGCGGCCGCTCCGATCGCCCCGGCCGACCCCGGCGCTTCGCGCCGGGTGGCGCTGATTCTTCGCCAGATCGATTCGCTTCCGACGCTTCCGGCGGTGGCCACGCGATTGCTGACGCTGACCGCCAGCGAGGAGTCCTCCGCGCGTGAGGTGATCGAGCTGGTCAGCTCCGATCCGCCGTTGACGGCGAAGATTCTCTCCATGTGCCGGCGCTCGAACCGCGGAGTGCGGGAGGAGGCGGCGACGATCGACAAAGCCGTGGTGCTCCTGGGGTTCAACGCCGTGCGCAACGCGGTGCTGTCGATCAAGGTCTTCGAAGTCTTTCAGAATCGCCCGAAGCAGGCCGATCCGAGCCTCGCGCAGGATGAAGCCGGCCAGGACGCGGGGCTGAAACCATTCGATCGTGTGGGGTTCTGGCGGCACAGCGTGGCGGTGGCGATCGCGGCCGAGCTTCTGGCCCGCGCCGGGCGCGGTGAGCGCAACCTCCCCCCGCACGAGGCGTTCGTCTGCGGGCTGCTGCACGACATCGGGAAGCTCGCCCTGGATCACATCCTGCCGCGGAGCTACTGCCGCGTGATCGAGCTGACCGAGCTGAACCAGGGAAACATCAGTGAGTTTGAGCGCCGCGTGATCGGACTGGATCATCACACAGCCGGCAAGCGCCTGGCTGAGCAGTGGCAGCTTCCTCAGATCATCCACGACTGCATCTGGCTGCACGGCTCGTCGTATGACACGCTGCCGCAGCTCGAGCACCGGCGGATGATCGGGCTGATCAGCCTGGCGAACCTGATCGTCCGCAACCAGCACATCGGGTACAGCGGGAACTTTGTGTTCAAGCAGGAGGTGGAGGAGCTGTGCCACGCGCTGTCGCTCGATGGAGAGCGCGTCGAACAGATCCGTGATGAACTTCATGCGGAGTTCGTCCGTCGCTCGGCGCTGCTGGGCCTGGATGAAGCGCCCTCGGAGGCGTTGCTGCTGGCGTCGCTTCAGCAGGCCAACCATGCGCTGGGCAAGGTGAACGCGGCGCTTCACCGCCGAACGGCGACCGCCGCGCGGCAGGGTCAGACGCTCGAAGCGATCACCCATTTTCACTCCAACGTGGAGTCCGGCCGCAACGTGCAGGATGTGATGGCCGACGTGGCGGCGAGCGCGGCTTCGGTCTTCGGCGCGGGGTATTACGCGATGATCTACCACCCCGGCGCGATCGATCAGGGCGAACCGGATTGGCTGGTTTGTCAGTACGATCAGCGATGCAAGCCGATCCGCGCTCAGTGGATCGAGCCCCCGCCGGGCGTGGGGGATCTCGCGGGGATGGAGCCCGGCGAACCCGCGGCGATGACGCTCATGGCCGTGCTCCCGTGGATCGCCGATTACCTGGTGGAGTCGGCGGACTTGCGTCGCGTGAGGCTCCTCCCGCTGACGTGCGGCTGGGGAACACCGGCGGTTCTTCTGCATGATCGCCAGACCCTCCCGCCGTGGCAGCAGCTTGTGGCGCTGACGGCGACGTGGGGCGCTGCGGTCGCGGCCGCGGGAAGGCACGACGCCGCCAAGCGACTCAGTGAACAGCTTGCCGAGACGAACCTTGCCCTGGCCGACGCGCAGGATCGCCTGCTTCGTCAGGAATCCATGGCCAGACTCGGCGAGATGGCGGGTGGGGCGGCGCACGAGATGAACAATCCCCTGGCGGTCATCTCCGGGCGGGCGCAGATGCTCGTCGAAGCGCTTCCGAGGGATTCGGACCATCACAAGTCGGCGCGCCTTCTCGTGGAACAGTCTCAACGGCTTAGCGACCTCATCACGTCGCTTCGCCTGTTCACCGATCCGCCCAAGGCCGTTCGCCGCACGACGGATGTCGGCTCGTTGATCGAGAAGACGATCAAGAAGCTGCGCGCTGAACTACCTTCTTCACTGGTCACGTTTCCCATCGGAGTCACGCTCAAGAGCAAGCTTCCGCCGGTCTCGGTCGACCCGGACCAGGTGGCGGCCGCGCTGAAGGAGCTGCTTCTGAACGCCCTCCAATCCAAGCCGGCGACCATGGTGCAGGTGACCGTGCGGGTGGACGAGGACGATCGTCTGCTCATCTTCCAGGTGGCCGACGACGGGATCGGAATGGACGGGCACACGCTCTCGCACGCGATGGACCCCTTTTTCAGCGCCAAGCCCGCGGGGAGGCAGGTCGGGATGGGGCTGCCCCGAGCCCAGCAGCTTGCGGCGGGGCATGGCGGACGGGTCGAACTGCGCAGCGCCCCGGGCCAGGGGACGGTGGCGTCACTGATCCTTGCTCTCGACTCGCCCTAGGGAACTGCCGATACACCCACCGTGAGGGCCAGAAGGCCGCGGAAGCCCGACCTCGATGGTGGATGTATCGATTGACCAATCCAAACTTTATGAGCTGTGTTCCCGGACGCTCGCCCAGCCCCCGCTCCCCCGCAAGGTACTGAGGAGAAAGTCGTGCCCGACCCTTCGTCCAGCCGCACCATTCAGCGCCGTGCCCGCAAGCGTCCACGCGCTGGCTATAACCTTCTGCTGCTCGATACCGACCCCGGACTGCGGGCGCACCTCGATCGCTGCGCCCAGACCCACCGGATTCACCTTCTTAGTCCTCACGCCGAAAGCCCCGCCGGACTCTGGGCCGATCAGCCCGTGGACCTTGCGATTATTCCCTTTGACGCCCCCGAACCGCGCCGCATTCTTGACCCGGTTCTG
>JBGTFI010000367.1:0-3924 GCA_041747335.1 Phycisphaeraceae bacterium
GCCGCAGACGGCTGATCTGCCCGGCCGCCGCGTGCCACGCGGCATCCAGCCCCTTGGGCAGCTTCTTCGAACCGGCGGCGCGCTGCGCGAGCATGCGCCAGATTCCGCTGGGCGGTGCGGCCGAGGGCTTGAGAACCTGGGCGGCGGGGGATGGTTCGGCGGCGGTGGTCACGGGAATCGATCAGGCAGTGGGGCTATCAAACAGTGGGGGTATCAAAACAGTGGGGCGGGCGTCTCGCCCGCCTTTGCGGCGGAGCCGCAAGCTTCCCGACATAGCACTTCGTCATACCTGTGGTCTTTGTCTCAGGCCTGCGGCCTGATGGCGGGCGGGACGCCCGCCCCACTGGTCGAATTGTACCCATTGGAATCAATCGTGCCTCACCCCCGACCCCGCCCGCCCACCCGGCCGGGGCGTCCGCTGTCGATCCAACCCCCGTGCCAGTAAACCTCCTTCAGAAGCGACTCCAGCCCCGTCCGCCGGACCGAACCATCCATGAAACCCAGATTGATCGCGTCGTTGTGGCGGTTGAGCCAGATGCGCCGAAGCCACCCCGATCCGCCGCCGGAGACAGCAGGATCCTCCTTGTCGAACGGCGCCAGGTCCCCTGCGCGAATCCAACCCATCGCCGTGTGCCAACCGTCGCCGAACACGGGAATGTTCGACGCCTGCACGTTCGCATCGATCGATTCGATCACCCAATCGCGCTCGGCCGCGGTGATGTTCCCGTTGGCGATGAGGCGGTTGGCATCCCCCTCAAGCCAGTTGTTGTAGGCCAGCCCCACCAGCAGGTTCGGCAGAGGATACTCCTCCGGCGCGATCCCGCCGAGCATCCTCTGAACCGTCTGCCGTGCCTGGGGATGGCTGTTGTTGATCGGCACTTCGCCGATGAAGTAGGCGTGAATCGAAGATCCCGATTGGGCCGTCCCACGCACCATGGCCTGCCTCGGCTGGGGCGCGACGGGGCAGACCTTGACGGTCGGATCATTGTCGTAATACGGCGAAAGCTGGATCTGCATGTTCGAGACGCCGGTCTGGTGGGCAGAACCGGTGTCGCCCTCGTTCTCGACCGCGCGCACGGCCCAGGCCGTGGCAAGCTGCTTGGCCCTGGCCCCGCAGAGGGCGTCGTTGGCGGCTTTGCGCGCTTGCCCGAGCGCCGGGAGCAGCAGCGAGATCAGTAAAGCGATGATCGAAATAACCACCAGCAGCTCGATGAGCGTAAAGGCACGGTTGTGTCTCATATCATCCTCCGGGGGTGACCGCTCGGCCGGAAAGGCATGGGGCCGGGCTGAGGAATTGCTGAACTCATCACATCCTAGCGGATCCCGCACCTCAGGAACACCCATACGAGCAAGGAAACCTCTGGACTCTTGATACTCCATTTGCTAGTATTCATGGCTGCAAGTGCGGCCCGTCCGCTCCGTCTTAGAAGTGACCCGCGTGTTTTTCCGGGGCCGGCTGCCCTCAGGGACCGGGATCCTCTTCTCTCCCTCCACCATCCTTGAGCAGCCGGCCCTTTTTTCACCCCCACCATCCCCGATCCCGGCCTCCCTCGCGTTGCCTACGGGCGCTTTTCCGCCTATCGTTTGCCGATCACTTCAACGGACCAGGAGGGAGGCTCTTGAACTCGGCCATGCCCAGGATCCGCATTCGCTCGAACCTGTCGACGCCCGCCGCTCGCGCTGCCATCCTCCGCCTCGCTGCGGTGACCTTCCTGGCGCTCGTTCCCACCGTCGCCCGCGCGGGCGATGAAGTGGACTTCCGCCGCGACATCCGCCCCATCCTCGGAAACAACTGCCTCAAATGCCACGGGCCGGATGAGGCCACGCGCGAACGCGGGCTGCGCCTGGACACCTTCGAGGGTGCTACCGCGCCGCTTCGTGGCGGCGGGTTCGCCATCGTCCCGGGCGATCCGGAGGCGAGTGAACTCCTCCGCCGAGTCTCCGCCGATGATCCGGACCTGCGCATGCCTCCCCCGTCCGTCGGCAAGGCCCTCGACCCGCGCGAGGTGGAACTGCTGCGGCGCTGGATCGACCAAGGCGCGGAGTATCAACCCCACTGGTCGTTTATCAAGCCCGAAAGGCCCGCACTGCCGGCGGTGCGCGACGCCACCTGGCCGGTCAACGACATCGACCATTTCGTCGTGGCGAAGCTGGAGCAAGAGGGCCTGTCGCCTTCACCACCCGCGGAGAAGGAGGTGTTGCTGCGCCGCGTGGCGCTGGACCTCACCGGTCTGCCGCCGACGCTCGAGCAGCAGGTGCGGTTTCTGAATGACGACAGCCCCGATGCGTACGAGAAGCTTGTCGATGAGCTGCTCGCCTCCCCCCGGTTCGGCGAACGCTGGGCGCGGCTGTGGCTGGACCTGGCGCGCTACGCCGACACCAACGGCTACGAAAAAGACTCGATCCGCACCGTGTGGCGCTATCGCGACTGGGTGATCGAGGCGTTCAACCGTGACTTGCCGTTCGACGCCTTCACCCTCGAACAGCTCGCCGGCGACCTGCTTCCCGATGCCTCGCGCGATCAACTCTTGGCAACAGCCTTCCACCGCAACACCATGACCAACACCGAAGGCGGGACGGACAATGAGGAGTTCCGCGTCAAGGCCGTGGTGGATCGCGTGAACACGACGATGGAAGTGTGGATGGGCATGACCATGGCCTGCGCCCAGTGCCACACCCACAAGTACGACCCCATCGAACACCGCGAGTACTACGAGTTCCTCGCCTTCTTCGACAGCACCCAGGATGCCGACTACGACGACAACGCGCCCCTGATGCCATTTCCCACCCAGGAGCAGGAGGCGACGCTCGCGTCGCTTTCGGAGGAAGTCGAAGAGCTCCGCGGCCAAATGCGTGTGGCGGCGAACGATCCGGAGGCGATGGCCGCCTGGGAACGCGAGGTCGCGGCGCAGGCCGCGAGCTGGCGGCCGCTCATCGCCCGGACGCTGACGACCGAATCCGGCAGGGCGCTGAGTTCGCACGACGACGGCACGATCACCCTCGAAGGCGACCAGCCGGAGAAGGACGTCTACACCATCCGGACTCAGCCGGATCCGGGGAAGATTACCGGTTTTCGCCTCGAAGCCATGAAGGGGGGAACCGACGCGGGCAACTTCGTCCTCAGCGAATTGACGGTGACGCACGAGCCTTCGAGCTACACCCCCACCCACGGACGGTTCGTCCGCATCGACCTGCCCGGAAAAGCGCGGTTCCTCTGCCTCGCCGAAGTGCAGGTGCTCCGCGGCGCGGAGAACATCGCGCCCCGCGGCAAGGCGGCCCAGTCCAGCACCGACTATGACGGCCAGGCCCCACGGGCGATCGACGGCAACACCGACGGCAACTACGAACGGGCCTTCTCCGTCACCCACACCCGCCAAGAGGATGATCCCTGGTGGGAAGTGGACCTGGGCGAAGTGGCCGAGATCAATCAGATCGTCGTCTGGAACCGCACGGACGGCGACCTGGGCCACCGTCTGGACGGAGCGCGCGTCTCGGTCCTTGACGAAGACCGCAAGGTTCTTTGGCAGACCCAGCTCGACAAAGCGCCTAAGGTGAGCGAATCGCTCGCCCTTTCCGGCCCGCGAAGAGTCGCAGTGCGAAACGCGACAGCCGACCACAGCCAGGAAGACTACGACGTCGCCCAGGCGATCGACGGCGTCGCCGAGGGTCAGCCCGGTTGGGCCGTGGGACCGCACTTCAGCGAGACGCGCACGGCCGTATTCGAGGCCGCGACCCCGTTCGACCTCTCACCCGGCGACACGCTCACCTTCACCCTCGCGCAGCAACACGGTTCAAACCACACCCTGAGACGCTTGCGCCTCTCAACCACCGACGCCCCCGCACCTCTGCGCGCCCAGCCGCGCGAGGTCGCAGCCATCCTGGCCATCGCACCAGAGCGGCGCAGCGACGCCCAGCGCGAGGCGC
>JBGTFI010000368.1:0-2595 GCA_041747335.1 Phycisphaeraceae bacterium
GGGGCGCGGCGATGACGGCGGCGGCGCGCGTGGCCGCCAGGTGGCGGGCGTAGCGGTGATTCGCCAGGAACGTGACCGATCGTCCATCCGCCTGGTCGATCGCCGCGCAACGGTCGATCTCGACGGCCGGGTCGCCCTCAAGACGAGCCTGCAAATGGTCGGCCAAAGCCTGGGCGGTGAGGGTCATCGGCAGGGATTATAGAGGCGATGTGAATCAGAGACTTACCCGGACAGTCCGGCGGGCGTCCGGCCCGCCATCAGGGTGCGTGCCCGACAACGCCGTCAGGAAAAACCACGCTCCCGAAGCGCGGCGGGGCAAACCCATGATGCCCGCAGACTACCGGCGTCGCCTTGAACGCAGCTTCGACCCCAGCGTGCGCTTGGGGGCGCTCTGCGGAACCACACCGTCGGGGAACATCTCCGCGAGCTTGCGGTCGTCCACGTCGGCAGCGGGCACGAGCTGCGCGCGGGCGCTCAGGGCCTGTTCGACGGTGACGGGCGTTCCCGCGGGGCGCCGGCGGCGCTCATCCTGAACGTCCTGGGGCACCGGCCCGGGCTTGAAATCAGGGTAGTGCATCTTCTCGATCAGCACGCCGGTGAGCTTCTCAATCTCGGTGAGCAGTTGCCCCTGTTCCGGCGAGACGAACGACCACGCCACGCCGCGCCTTCCCGCGCGGGCGGTCCTGCCGATGCGGTGGATGTAGACCTCGGGGTCATCCGGCAGGTCGTAGTTGATGACGTGCGAGATGTGTTCGACATCCAGCCCGCGGGCGGCGAGGTCCGAGGCGATCAGGACATCGAGGTTGCCGGTGCGCAGGGACTTCATGACCCTGGTGCGCTTCTGCTGGTCGAGGTCGCCGTGAATCTCGCGGGCGTTGACGCCCTTCTCGCGCAGATACTTGGTCACGCGGTGGACGGTCGCCTTGGTCCGGCAGAAGACCACCGTCGTGTCCGGCCTCTCGTGCCGCAGCAGGTGCAGCAGCAGCGAGCGTTTGTCCCACGCCTCGACGGGCAGGTGCTTCTGATCGACCAGCGACACGGTCAGCGACCCCGACACCGCCACCGACTTCTCCGCGTCCTCCTTCATGAACCGACGCGCCAGACGCTCGATCTCCTCGCTGATCGTGGCCGAGACGAAGATCGTCTGGCGGGACTGCCTGATGGCGCCCAGGATTTTGCGGATGTCATCGCGGAAGCCGATGTCGAGCATTCGGTCGACCTCGTCCAGGACGACAAAGCGCAGATTGTCGAAGCGGATCTGCCTTCGCCCGTGCAGGTCCATGACTCTTCCGGGCGTGCCCACGAGGATGTGCCCGCCCTCCTGGACTGAGCGGACCTGCTGGCTCATGGACTCGCCGCCGATGATGCAGGTGGTGCGGATGGGCGTGTGCTTGCCCAGCTCGACCAGCTCGGAGGCGACCTGGGCAGCCAGCTCGCGCGTCGGGCAGAGGATCAGCGCCTGCTGGGGGATGTCCTTGTCCGCCAGGTGGAAGATCGGAAGCCCGAACGCCGCGGTCTTTCCCGTCCCGGTCTTGGCCTGGCCGAGCACATCCTTCCCGGCAAGGATCAGGGGGATGAGCTTGCTCTGGATGTGCGTCGGGTGCTCGAACCCGGCCTCCTGAATGCCTTTGAGGACGCTGTCGCGCAGGCCGAGATCCTGGAAACGGATCGATTCGTCGAATACTTCGCTCATGGTCTGGTTTACTCGGACCCCCGGAAAACCCCGAAAGCGGTTGCGCGTCGCGGGCGATCGGGCGGGGGGTGATAAGGCGGCGGGTGGGGGATGGAAAGCCTAAGATACGGCAAGGGCGTCACTTGGGATCGTGTGAGGACGGGCAAGCCCCTGCGGCCCTCGATCGAACGACGACCGGACGATCACCGAGACAATAATGATTCTAGAGTCCCAGTGCGTCCGATACAACTACGGATCGTCCGACGACGCGCTGTGCCCATCCTGCCTCTCCAAGGAACCGACCGTGATTCGTCCCCCTTCGCCCCCGCGTCCCGAGCCGAGTTGGCTGGAGATCAGCCTCACGCGCCTGGATGCCAACGTCGCTCACTTCCGTTCACTGCTGGGTCAGGACCGCGCCTCGGGGGGCGCCAGGCTCTGCGCGGTGGTCAAAGCCGATGCCTACTGCCTGGGAGCGCAGGCGATCGCCCAGCGCCTTGCCCGCGCGGGGGTCGAGATGCTCGCGGTCTACTCCCTTTCCCAGGCGCGCGAGCTGGTCGAAGCGGGGATCACCCGCCCGATCCTCGTCATGATGCCCCTGCGCGATATCGACCGCGGGGATGTCCTCTATCGCACGCTCCTGGCAGGCCGGTTGCACCTGATGGTGCATGATCGGGATCAGCTTCGTCAGGTCGCGGACATCGGTACCCGCTTCGGGTGCGCCATCCCCGTTCACCTGTTCCTCGACACCGGGCTTTGCAGGGAGGGTATGAGCGACAGCGACTTTCGCGAAGCGCTCGCCGCGTGCGCGTCGATGCGCACGATCCGCCTGGCTGGGGTGTGCAGCCACTTGGCCGATGCCCGCGGGGATGTCGCCTTCTGCGAGGAGCAGCTTGAGCGCCTGACCGCGGCGCTGACAAGCCTGC
>JBGTFI010000369.1:0-2876 GCA_041747335.1 Phycisphaeraceae bacterium
GCCAGCAGAACCCAATGCTCGCTGAAGACAAGCGAGCGCAGCCGGGGGCGGCCGAATCCCAGGGCACGCATCGCGGCCAGTTCATGGCGGCGCTCGAGCAGATTGCGCAGCACGACGATCCCCAGCGCGGCCGTCCCCAGCACCACGCCCAGCCCACCGAGCGCCTGGAAGATTGAGAGATACGTGTTCTCAACCGCCAGAAACATCGCCAGGCGGTTCGCGGCCGGCATGAGGTCAATACCCACATCGCTCAGCCCGGCCGCCAGCTCATTCCGAACCTCGTCCACGCGGTCGAGCGGCGCATTAATGAGAAGCACGCGTTCGCCGCTGACTGAGGGGTATTTCTCAATCAGGTGCTCCTGAGAGACGATGACCTTACCCTGGAGAATGGAGGTGCCGAGCAGGCCGACCAGTTGAACCTGAAACGGTCTGCCCTGTTCATCGGTGTAATCGAGCGTGTCACCCAGCGACTTTCCGAGCGCCCACAACGCGGTGTTGAGATCGGTCACGGCCGGAATCGGTCCGTTCGGCGAGGCGGGCGCCGTGAGCAAAGACCACGGACTGGCCTCCTGAACATCCGACAGCGTCTTTGTGAACACAAACGCCCGTCGCTCGGCGAGCGATTCGGGATTGACGCCCAGCAGACTGGGCGCCGTGGCGCGATTGAGGTTCAGGCAGCTCGCATCATCGCCCTCCTTCAATCGCAGGGGGACGAACGATACGCCTTCAAGCGTCTCATCGTCCAATCCCAGCGCGATGAGGCCCTCGGCGGTGCTCAGGTTCTCGTGAATGGGAAGCGTGGTCTGAGCGTAGAGGGTGAATCCGCCGGTCCCGGAATCGCGGCGCGTCGGGTTCTCGACATCACTGTGTCGAAACGCGTTGACCGCGACCACCATGAAGCTTCCGCAGGCAAGCATCGTGATCGTCGCCAGGGCCCGCCCGGGCCTGCGCGCGTTGTTACGAGCGCCAAGCCTGCGAAGCGTCAGTGCTGAGGGATCGCAGGCCCGCGAAACGACAAGAATGCTCCGGCACAGAAGCAGTCCACCGAACAGCATGATGGCCCCGGCCGCGAAGAAGAACGCGGGGGCGTTGGTCGATCCGGCATCGATGGACGCCGCGACGGCCATCGCGATCACGATCAGCGCCCACCCGGCTACACTCCAGTTTCGCGCCGTGCGCCCCACGGGCGCGGTCTCAAGGCCGAAGCGGCTGCCCAGCAGCACGCGCGCCGGTTGACCGGCCTGCCGACGGAGGGTGACGGCCATGCTCAGCGCCGCGGCGAAGACGCTGACCAGCCCACCGATGGCGAGCGTGGACGGCGTGACGTGAAACTTCATGGAAGCGCCGGCCACGGCATCGGTCCACAGTGTGGCCAATCCCCACAGCGCGGCCCGCGCATACGCGATCCCCAGTAGAAGCCCCAGCACCGCCCCCAGCATCGCCACGACGGCGCCCTCCGCCAGGAGCAGCGCCCGCACGTGACGAGGACGCCACCCGACGGCCAGGAACATCCCGATCTCACTCGAGCGCTGCTCAACCCCGAAGACAAAGAGCATGCCCGTCAGCAGCAGCGCCGCGACGATCAGGAAGAAGGAAAACCCGATGAAAAGACTGGAAAAGTCAAAGCCCTGCGCGCCGGCGGCTAGTGCCTGCTCCCGCACGGGCAACCAGCGCAGCCCGAACGCGGCCGGGTCAAGCTCCGCGCGCAGGCGCTCGGCCAGATCGCCGCGCAGCTCGTCGGGTGACCGGTCAGGCGCGCTCCAGCGCATCGCGGTCAACTCGCCGAATCGATTGGCCCACACCCCTTGCGCCCAATCGAGTGACACGAACGCTTTCGGAGTCCCGCGATGCTCGTCCCAGTAGGCTTCATCCTTAGTCCGGATGCGGCCAAGGTCGATCGGAATCCCCGGTTGCCAGTCGCGGCTGGTCTCCGCGCCCGCCAGCCCGGGGAACTCGGGCATAAGTTCCCGATCGACACCTGGCGCGCCGATCGGGATGACTTCGCGCACCCGGAACGTGGCTTCCTGCACTTCGAGTGCGCGGCCGGCGCCGACCACGAAGTATCGAAGTGTGACCTCATCGCCGGCGGCGACCTGAAGATCCTCAGCCAACCAGTCGGTAATGACGATTTCCGATTCGGTCATCACCGTACGGCCTGACGTGATCGGCGGGGACAAGGCCGCGACCAGGGAGTAAGGCGTTTCGCGCCCCGACGGCGAGCGGATGTCGTTGACGAAGTAGGTCAGGATGCGCTCTGCGCCCGGCACGGCGCGCTCGGCGGCGCTGATCGTGGCGCGATCGAGAAAGACGCGCCGCGTGCGAAGCTCCGCGGCGTGCGCCAGTGAGCGGACATCCAGCTCCGCGTCGTCAAGCGTCCAGCCCGCGCGCAGCGCAACATCCATGCGGGCCGTGTCAAGGGGTTGCTGTGTCGGGACATCGGCGAGCAGCAGTGTGTTGATTCGGCCGGCGAGGTTCGTCCGCTCCTGAAGGAGCTTCAGAGGCACGAAGAGGTTGGGCGGCGGAATCTGATTGGCGGTCAGGCCGTATCGCCCCAGCGAATCATCGGAAAGAACGTGCTCGATGGTGACCGTGAGCGTGATCGACTCCTCGGCGTCGCTGCCCAGCGGCAGGTCGCGCGGCAGCGCACTGGGCTTGGCGATGCGGACGATGACGCGGTCGCCGACGTCCGCGCCGAGCATGTCGGCCAGGCGCTGATTGATGACGGCGCCGTCGTTCTCGAAGGCCATGTTCCCCGTCGCGGCGCTCAGGCTCCAGAAACGCTCATCCACCCCCAGCACGCTGACGCCCGGAGCGCGTCGCGCCCCTCCCTGCAAGGCGACAACGGCGTGGAGGTCCAGCACCGGCGCGACGCGCGC
>JBGTFI010000370.1:0-2565 GCA_041747335.1 Phycisphaeraceae bacterium
CGCGGGCGGCCTCGATTTCCTCCTGGGGAATCACCCCGCCCGCCGAGGCATACTCCTCAAGACGAACGCGCACCCGCGCCCGCTCAGGTTCAGGCATTCCCGCCACGCGCCGAACCAGCTTGAAGTCCGACCAGTGCCAGGGCGTCAGGCGCTTCACCTTGCCCCAGGGCTTTGGACCGTACCGCAATCCCACCGCACCGCCCACCCCAAAGGAGAAGACCACGGTCAGGTGAATCCACATCCACACCCCCAGGCGCTGGAACGGCCCGAGCGTCTGATGCTCATCGAGCGTTCGAAGAATGATCGCCAGCTCACTGCCCGACGGGATCGTGTCGAACGCAAGCCGCAGCAGGATGAACACCGCCACACCGAGAATCAGCGTTGGAAAGAGATTGACAAACAAGGCCAGCGCCCGTTCGAGGCCCCGGCATGCGAGCGCCCGCGCCAAGCCCGAGGCGTTCAGCGCCATCAGTGCCACCGCCCCGAAAACCAGCCAGTGCGGGGACTGCGAATCATTCGTGGCCAGGACGAACCGTCGCGTGGGATCCAGCGCCTGCGATGCCGACGCCAACCCGTAAGCCAGCGCGCCAAACAGCACCACCGGGGGAAGCAGTCGCCCCGCGGCGCGCGAAGCGTCGAGCATGCCCTGCGAAAAGAGGCGATCCCAGAACCCGATGCCCAGCGCATTCACGGCGGCGGCGGCCCCCGTCAACGCGAACGTCGTGAGCGCGACGGCGACCCAGTCGGCCGCCCGCGCGCCCGTCAGCGAGTTGCACAACTGCGAAAGCGGCCCGGCGCTGCCTGGGAGAATCAGGAGGAAAGTAACGATCGCGGCGGCAGGGGCGAGCAGAAGGATCAGGAGGAACCACCGTCCGGAGACCTCCAGCGCCCACCGCTGGCCGTATCCCCCGGCCACGCCAAGGAGCATCCAAGCCAGCACCCAGAGCATGATTTGAGCGAGCAACGCCCCCATCGGTCCACCCTGCCCCATCCTGTTCCCACGACCCAGGCTACTGGGCGAAGATCGGCTGCGCCGATCCGCCAGATTGCGCAAACCGACCCAGGACGACGATCTTCACCGGCTGACTTCAATTGTATCCCGATTTCCGTCCGATGCCTCTCTCTGAAGGAGCGGAGAGCAATCACAGGTATGGCGGATCGGGGCCGATACCGGCGTCGGAAGCGCGGACGATGACGGATGAGGCCGCACGGCGGGGTCGTGACGAATGGGCAGGAACGAAAACAGGGCAATCTGGACGGGCGCTTTGGCACGCTGACCCGGAGAATCATACGGTTGGACATGGCGGCGTCATGCGTCGTGACGCTCGCCGCGAAGATGGATGGATACCGAGATAGTCTCACGCACGGAAGCCGGGGGGAGGCTGGTGTCGAAGAAAGGGATCTCAACCATGCGAAAGCGAAACGTCTGTATTGCGATGCTCATGGGAGCGATGGCGTGTCCGGGGTTCGCCGACACGCTCGAGCTGACCGGAATCGTCCGGGACTTCAAACGCGGGGATCAGGCGGGCGGACACCCCGACTTCCAGACCGCGAGCATGTCCGGCCGCGGCGGGTTCGGACTGGTCAAGGGCCTCGTCACCTCAATGCTGGGAACCGACGGCAAGCCCGTCTACAACCCCACGCGCCCCAGCAAGGACACGATCCTCTCCGAAGGCAGCTTCGGCCAGTGGTTCCGCGATGTAAGCGATGTGAATCTCTCGGCGCCGCTCACGCTGTCGCTCAGCAACGGAAGCAGCGAGGCGGGCGGCGTCTACACGTACCAGAACAACGCATTCTGGCCGATCAACGGGATGATGTTCGGCAATCAGGGCCTGACCAAGAACTTCCACTTCACCTTCGAGCTGAACACCGTGTTCACCTACGAACCGGGGCAGAAGTTCACCTTCATCGGCGACGACGACGTCTGGGTCTATGTCAACGGACGCCTGGTCATCGACCTCGGCGGCGTTCACTCCGCGGAGACCGGCAGCGTCATCCTCTTTGACGGCAAGGCCTTCGTGAGCAAGGCGCACTTCAACACCGGCAACGGAGTCGAGGACATCAGCAGCGCCATGCTCGCGGACCTCTCGGCGAAGTGGACGGCGCAGGCGATGGAAGGCCAGTTCCCCATCAGTTCGACCACGCACCGCGTGATCGACCTGGGCATGAACCCCGGCGACAGTGCGTCCCTGCACTTCTTCTTCGCCGAACGCCACACGACCCAGTCCAACTTCCGCATCGACACGAGCATCCAGCTCGAAGCCGCCCCGCTGACCACGGTCAGCCCGCTCTATGACTGATCCGGCCCATCCCGGCCGCAAGTCAGTCCACGATTCGGCTCACGGCGCCGTCCCGGTCTTCCGGGGCGGCGCCGTCTTTTCATGGATGGTTGACCTGACTCCCCGTGGGCATGACAATCCTTTTCATTCGGTCCCATGAAACCCCACCCCATCACACTCGGCAGGCACTGGTCGTTCAACCTGCGCCGTGACCCCAGGCGCCTGGCGTTCGTCCTGGCGCGGTATCGACTCGCCGCGGAGGCGGCGCGCGGGGCTGAGGCCGTTC
>JBGTFI010000371.1:0-1572 GCA_041747335.1 Phycisphaeraceae bacterium
GGGCAAAGACGATATCCATAATCTGCCGCTCGCGCCGCGTGAGGTTGCTTGAGGCTTCGCCCGCCATGCGATCGCTCCGGGGTTGGCGCCGGGAAGGCGTAAAACACACGGGAACCTTGACAACGTGCGCCAGGCCCCCGCCCGAAATCAGCCTCGTCGAGGCGCCGCTGCCATGAACCGCCAATATTTTAGCGAATCCTCAGCCGGTGTCAACCCCCGCTCTTCGAAAACCCCGCCGAGGGCATACTCCTGCCTGAGGCCTTATTGAGAAGTCAAGAGTCTTCGAAGCTCGCCACTCGTTTCGGTTCCCACATTCCCGGCGACGAGCGACACAGGCGATGATCGTAGGCGGGTCGCACCGAGCGCTGGTATCGATCGCGAGGTGCGGCGGTAGTGCGACCGTTTGTGAAGAGGCAGGGACTGGAGATCCCCTTCCATCACGCCGCCTTTCGATGGTAGTGCCTGAGCAGACCCCCAAGCCGCTCGCGGCATATGACCTCGCCCGTTGCCGCCTGGTCATCAGGTGGCCTCGGCACCGCGTCGATGCCCATGTGCGGGCGCTCCGTGTTGTAGTGCTCCACGTATTCGCTGATCAGGTAGTTGAGATGCCGCTCCCCCAGCACGATGAAGTGGTCCAGACACTCTCGCTGGAGGCTCTGGACATAGCGCTCGATAAAGGCGTTCAAGTTGGGCTTCACCGGCCCCACTCGATGCACGGCCACGCCCTCGGATTTCAGGATCGCGTCGAACTGAGCGGTGAACTTCGTGTCCCAGTCGTGGAGCAAGTGCGCCATCTGCCCGCCCGTCTCCTGCACATCCTGCACGAAGTTTCGCGCCTGCTGCGCAACCCAGGCTCCGTTGGGGCTGACCGTGGCCGGCGTGGCCATCACCTCACGACTCCGGAGGTTGATGAAGACCAGCACGAAATGCTCGACACGCCCGCCAAGCGTCCACACCTTCTTGCTCAGGAAGTCGCAGGCCCACAGCGTCTGGGCGTGGATGCGCAGGAACTCGTCCCACGACCCCGCGCCGCGGTTCGGGCCGGGGTCCAACCCCGCCTCTTTCAGGATGTTGCGGACGGTCGTCTTGCCGACATTCTGGATGCCCAGCTTCTTGAGTTCGCCGAGGATGCGGGTGTATCCCCAGCCAGTCTCGCGGGCGATGCGCAGGACCAGCTCGCGGATGTCCTCCGGTGTACGGGGCCGGCCGGGTCTGCGCATCACTTTCTGGCTTCCCCTTGTAACCCGCGAAGCCGCAACCCATCGCTGGAAGGTGCGGTGGGTGACGATCGAGATCAGTTCCTTAATGGCCGCGCCCGCCCTGGTGCCGAGCTTAATGAGCCGCAGCCGCTCGCGCTCGGTCACTATGACCCGCTTGGGCAGCTTCGACCGCAGGATCTCGTTCTCCGCCTTGAGGTACTGAATCTGGGCTGCGAGCTCGCGATGGGTCGCGCTGGCCAGGATCATCAGCAGGGGGTGGAAGTAGCGGGCCATCGTGGTTACCGTGGTTGGAGGCGTTGAATTGGGCCGGCGACAGGGTTTTTGCACAGCGCCGCGGCGGCTCCAGCATACC
>JBGTFI010000372.1:0-3984 GCA_041747335.1 Phycisphaeraceae bacterium
GACTGATCGAGACCGCCGACCGCATGGCCGCGAGCGACGAGCGCGCCCGAAACGCCCCGCGCGCCGAGGTCATCAAGGCTGTCCTGATGGCCGGCGCCCAGAAGCGCGACGGTTGGCAGCGCGAGGAGCATCGCCCGCTCGACAAACACCTGGGCGCGGGATTCGCCCGTTTCGACCACAGCTATCGCATTCTCACCGCCGGACCGGCCTCCACACGGGACATCGATCCGCTGGGCGGGTGGGTCTTCGTCGAACAGCCCGCCGGTGAACGGGAAATCGCCTATGAGTTCGAGCTGACCGAGACGGTGCGCGAGCTTTCGGTGATTCTCACATGGCATCGCCGCATCGGCGGGAGCAACCGCGTCATCCTTCGCGAAGGCAGGCCCACCTGGGACACGACGCCCCGGCTGGCCAATTTCGACCTCGAGCTGATTCATCTTGACGCCGGCGTCGGCCCCGTCGCCATCGAGGAATCCCGCAGCCGGGTTGACAACGTCGAACACATCTACCGCAGGCAGCTCGACCGCGGACGTTATCGACTGGTCGTTCGCCGGTTGGATGCGATCCACGAACCATGGGACTTCGCACTTGCCTGGCGCAGCCACGCGGCCGCACAGCCTCAGGAACCCGAAGAGATCGACGAACCGCCCGTCGAAGACGAAACGGACGATCCCGCCAACTGAGCCGATCTGCTCCGCGGCACGGCGACCGTACTCGACCCTCCGTGGCGGTTGATCCTACGGGCAAGAGATTCCCTCGATTCAGATCACCGATTATCGGCCGGTGGGAAAGTTGCCGCCGGCGCGCGTCTCAGATCGTTGTAGAATCGGCCGAAGATGCCGTGACCGGGGGGCCGGGTGTCGGTCCGGGGGGGGGGTGTCGTTCGGGGGGCGGGGGCGATGCGCGGCCAGACGTTCAGCCGCGGCGTTTCGCGGTGCGGAAGGAGAGACGCCCGATGCCTCGTGACATTCCCGTCGGCAACGGTCAGTTGCTGGTGACGTTCGATCACTACTACCAGATTCGCGACCTCTACTTCCCCCACGTGGGTCAGGAGAACCACGCAGGAGGCGGGCCTTGCCGTTTCGGCGCGTGGGCTTCGCTGCCCAATGAGCGGCCAAACCCCCACGACCGCCGTCGCAGGCGCCTTTACTGGACCAGCCAGGGATGGAACCTGCAGCTTGGTTACAAGTCGCGCACGCTGGCCACGGATGTCTCGCTCCGCCATGCGGAGCTTCGTGTCGCGCTGCGCTGCACCGACGTGGTGGACTTCCACCGCCCTCTGCTGGTGCGCCGCGTCGATGTCACCAATCAGGCGAAGGAGGAGCGGGAAATACGTCTCTTCCAGCACAACGACTTTCATATGTTCGGCACCAAGATGGGGGACACCGCCTACTACGACCCCCAGCTTGCCGCGATGATCCATTATCGCAAGACGCGATACCTCATGGCCACCTGGCAGGTCGAGGGGGAGCGCAGGATCGATCAGTACGCCGCCGGAACCAGCGGCTTCCACGGCGCTGAGGGAACCTGGCGCGACGCCGAAGATGGACAGCTCGGCGGCAACCCGATCGCCCAGGGCGCGGTCGATTCCACGATCATGGTCAGCCTCCGCATCCCCGCGGGCGAAACGCGAAGCTGCTACCTGCTCATCGGCGCGGGCGAGGACCAGGCCGACCTTGAAACGCTCCTGAAATTCGTCGAACGCGAGTCCCCCCAGGGCATCATCGACCGCACCTGCGCCTACTGGAGGCTCTGGCTCACCGGCGCTCGCGTCCGGATTCCAAAGCCCGAACACGCCGGGCCGTCGCAGCGCGTGGCCGAGCTCTTCGAGCGATCGCTCCTGCTCGTCCGTACGCAGATCGACAACTCCGGGGCGATCATCGCCGCCAACGACAGCGACATCATGCAGTTCTCGCGCGACACCTACAGCTACCTCTGGCCGCGCGACGGCGCCCTCGTGTCCGACGCCCTGGACGCCGCCGGGTTCCCCGACGCGGCGCGGGGGTTCTTCTCCCTTTGCTCGCGCATCATCAAGGAAGGCGGCTACTTCCTTCACAAGTACTGCCCCGACGGAAGCCCCGCTTCGAGCTGGCATCCCTGGGTCGCCCTGGGCAAGCCCCAGCTCCCGATCCAGGAGGATGAGACCGCCCTGGTCCTGTGGGCCTTGTGGCGGCATTTCTCACGCCACCGCGATGTCGAGTTCGTGCGCGGGCTGTGGATGAGCCTGATCAACCGCGCCGCCGATTTCCTCGTCCGTTTCCGCGACCCCGTCACGCACCTGCCGCTGCCGAGCTGGGACCTCTGGGAAGAGCGCTGGGGAGTACACGCCTTCACCGTCGCCACGGTGTACGCGGGGTTGCGCGCCGCCTACGAGTTCGCCGTCTGTTTCGGGGATGAGAAGCGCGCCGCCCGATACTCCCAGGCGGCCGACGAAGTCCGCGCCGCCTTCTGCGCCCACTTCTGGTCGAAGGAGAAAGGCCGCTTCCACCGCCGCATCGTTCCCCTCGACCACGACCGTACCGCGCGGCTGATGGGCGAGGTCGCGTGGGGCCAGGAGCCCAGGCCTAACGGCGTCAAGCCCCCCGGCAAGGACGCGGCCAAATCAAAGAAGCTCGCCTTCGAGTACGACGACGTCGTCGACAGCTCGCTCTACGCCATCTTCGCCATGGGATTGATGGACGTTCACGATGAGCGCGTCGAGAAGACCATGGCCGCGGTCGAACGCGAGTTGTGGGTCAAGACGCCCGTAGGCGGGCTGGCGCGCTATGTCGGCGACCACTACCACCGCGCCTCGCCCAACGTGCCGGGCAACCCCTGGTTCATCTGCACGCTCTGGCTGGCCGACTACCGCATCGCCAGGGCCCGAACCACCGAGGAACTGGGCGAGGCGCTTCCGATCCTCGAATGGGTCGCCGACCACGCGCTGCCATCGGGCGTCCTGGCGGAACAGGTCCACCCCGACACCAACGCCCCGCTGTCGGTCTCACCGCTGACCTGGAGCCACGCCACCGTCGTCTCCACCCTAGCCACCTACATGCAGAAACTCAGCGCCATGAACCGCTGCCCCGCCTGCGGCCAACCCCGCGTCCCCGGCGAAGAGGACGACACGCGATCCCACGCCTGCGACCCCCTCTCCGCCGTCCAGATCTGAGTCGGGTGTTGTGGGTTCTGTGTTGTGTGTTGTGCGATAAGCACAGGTCGATTAATCAGCTTCACCCACATAACTCACAACGCACAACACACAACGTCCCTACTGCGCCGCCTGTTCCGCCAGGCGCTGGATAATGGCGCCGCGGTGGGCCCGCGCGAAGTCCGCGATGCGCGGGTTTTCGTGGCGCATGGCCGCGGTGAGGTCGGGCGATTCGGGATCATCCCGCACCTGCGACAGCAGCAGCACGATCCGGATCAGCGGGTCGTCGCTCCGCCGGGCGGCATCGAGCACGCTGGGAATGCCCGGCTGACCTTCCGTCGTCCTGCTGATGAACGCGACCGTCCAGGCCTGCGCGATCGGATCGAGCTGGGGGTACTTCTCCTCGATCGCCTGAATCACTTTCAGTCCAAGCTGCACGGCGTTCTGATCCTCCACGCCCGTCAGCAGCGGCGCGAGCTGCGCCAGCTGCGCGAGCGACCGGAACAACATCTCCCGGTTGGGTTCGTTCAGGGCGTTGAGCCACCGCGTCACCGCCTGCTCCGTGGCCGGGACCGGCAGACGCTGCAGCGCCCGCATGGTCACCTCGTCCCCCACCGCCGTGCGAACGATCATGCCCGTGCGCGGTTCGTAGTTCGGATCCAGCACCGCCCGCGCATCGAAGCTCAGCCGCTGGTTCGGGTACCCGAACACGAACTGCCCCACCCGCGTGGCCGTCAGGTTCAGTTCGACCGTCAGCTTCTCACGCGGTTCCAGCCGCAGGCGCCGGTTGAGGTTCAGCACCGTCGGGGCGAGCGTGCCGCCCGCCTGCCCGCCCTGACGCGGGGTCAGCAGCA
>JBGTFI010000373.1:0-5212 GCA_041747335.1 Phycisphaeraceae bacterium
GTACAGCACCGCCGCCGTCACGATCGGCACCTTGCGCGCCGCCGTCTCGAACCCGATGCCTTGCTCAGCGCACCAGCGCATCACGCCATCCGCCGCCGCCAACCCAAACGCACTCCCACCGGTAAACACCACCGCATGACACGTCCGCACCAGGTTCTGCAGGCTCAATACATCCGTCTCGCGCGTCCCGGGTGCCCCACCCCGCACATCCACCGCCGCCGCCATCGCCCCCGGACACAGAATCACCGTACACCCGGTAGCCCCGCGCCGATCAGTAACCTGCCCAACCCGGATCCCCGGCACATCCGTAATCGCATTCCGCGCACCAGAAGCCCAACTCATCCCGCCACCCCCAGCACGGCCCAGCGCTCCATCAGTACCGCGACCTGCAGGAGGAGCGGCTCCGCTCCTACCGCACTGTTTCGCGGTAGCCGTGACGTCTCGCGCACAGCATCACTCCCCTCTCCCGTCTCGGGAGAGGGGGCAGGGGGTGAGGGAGATCTTTCTCCCCCTCTCCATGGAATGGAGAGGGGGCCGGGGGGTGAGGCCATCACACCCGCCCCGCATTCCGCCGCGCATTCACATACGAAAGTAAGAACTTCCGCGCGATCCCACACACATCCCCCGTCAGGTCTGCCAGCGTCGCGGCATCGTCCTCGCCTGCCCCGAAACTCGTGGCCACCGCTTCCCCGCGCTCATCCACCCCGGCCAGCCACACCTCATCTGGCACGTGCTTCCGCAGCAACGCCGGGATTAGCAGCATCGGGTTCCCTGTTTCCGCCGCCGCGACCAGTCCCGAAAGCTCCGAAAGGTCCGGCTGTGAGCGCAAGATCCGGGCCGCCTCGAGCGCGTCGTCGCCCAGCGATAGCGACCGAACCATCTGCTCCGCTGAAATCGACGCTGCTTGCTGGATAAACTGCCGCCACTCGGCGGCGCCCGGCAGCGCCTTCAGTAACGACCGCGCGACCGGGTGTTGCCGGTCGCTGAGCGCCTGGTACACCGCTGTCAACCGCCGGCACGCCTCCCCCAACTCTTGCGCGATGAGGCCAACGAAGATCGCGCGGTCTCCGGCTTCCGCGAACACCAGCCTGCCAAGGGCCGCGTCTGCCGCCATCTCAGGCTTCTTCAGCGCGGAGCGCGCGTACGCCTCAACAAAGTCCAGTTCGTTCAGTTGCCCCGGGTACGTTCCGTCGGTCACCCGCCAATGGTAGGCCAATCCACGCGGCCCGGCGCGTCAGGCCCCTCGCGCTCGAAACGAAGGGCTCGCTGCTGGCTTACCGCCTTCCGCCAGCGACCGCTCGTACGCCCCAAGCACTGAAAGCAGGATGTCCTCGAGCCTCCCACGCGTCCACTGCCCGTTTCGCCGCTCTGGCCCCGCCGCCACAATCGCCCCGCCTGGCCCACCCGAGCCCACCGTCACCGAAACGAACCACCGCGCACCACCCATCCGCCGTCGCTCCGTCAGCACGAACGTCACCGTGTAGTTGTTGCCCAGCGTCACGGCGAACGCCGGCGTCGAATCGTCCTTCTTCGGCGCAGGACTGACGCTCACCGGCAACGCCTCGCCGTATACCCTGCGGATATCCCCCGCCGCACCTTCCGACCACTCATGCAGCGTCTTGAGAAGGGAGAACTGCGATTCCAGGTCGTGCACGCTGGCCAACCCTTTCATCTGCCGCCGTTCTGCCCACGAATCCCGCAACATCTCCACCCTGCGTTCGAACGATTCGCCATTCATCAGCATCTCACCGCCTCAGTTTCACGGCCCGCCAGGGGCGTTCGTTCGAGGTTTCCACGATATGTCAGGCTAACCTCCCCCCGTTTCCGGCTCTTTGCGGGGGCGTTACGGCTGCTTTGCGTGTTCATCCCATCTCCATCGTCCTGCCCCCGCAACGGATGCAAAAAGGCGGCCGGAGGAGGCTTTCCGGCCGCCTTTACTTGCGGCATCTGGCGGAACGTTCCTGTTGCTAAACCGCCGCGTTGCCCCGTTCGCCCGTTCGCACCCGGACAACATCGATGATGTCCGCGATGAAGAGCTTCCCGTCGCCAATCTCACCCGTCCGGGCGGAATCGACAATGGTGGTGACTACCTTCTCCAGGTCTGCGTCGTTGACAACGAGCAGGATCCAGACCTTCGAAAGGTATTCAACCTTGTACTCGCGACCTCGCCACTGCTCGGTAACGCCGCGCTGTTTGCCGTGTCCCTTCACTTCAGCAACTGTGATACCTCCGTATCCCAGTTCTTCCAGGGCCTCGCGGACGAAGGGGAGCCGCGATGGCCGGATGATTGCGTCAATGCGCTTCATATACGTCTGTTCGTCCTCTCACTAGACCGTTCGATTCAAAGTGTAGCCCGCAGGCGGAGCGCCTTCGCCCCGCCTGCACTGGCCGCATAGTCCTTACTTGCCACCTGCCGAGGTAAACACGCCCGATCCGGTCGGACCGAAGTCCGGGTACGCATCCAGGCCGTGCTCCAGCAAGTCCAGGCCGCGGACTTCCTCGTCTTCGGGGACCCGCATGCCAATCGTTAGCTTGATCGCCATGAAGAGGATGCCGGCAGTCACAACCACCCAGGCAACAATCGCGCCGAGGCCGATGAGCTGCATCATCAGCTGCTCGGCGCCACCGCCGACCAGGAGGCCGTAGTTATCCGGGTTGGCGTAGCCAGCACCGGCCATACCGCTCTCAGAAGAGAACAGTCCGACCGAGATGACACCCCACATACCGGCACATCCATGGACCGGGAAGGCGCCAACCGGGTCGTCGATCTTCACCTTGTCCAGGATGACGACACCGGCGTACATCACTCCGGCGCCAACCGCGCCAATGACGATGGCCGCCCACGGCTCGACGGTCGCACAGGGAGCCGTGATGGCCACCAGGCCGCCAAGCACACCGTTGATCGTCAGACCCGGGTCATACCGTTTGGTCAGCATCTTCGAAAGCAGGACGGCCGCGACACCACCGGCACCCGCCGCCAGCGTCGTGTTCACCGCCACTTTCGCAGCCAGCGCGGCGCCGCCACCTGTGAGGGCGAGCGTGGAACCGGGGTTAAACCCGTACCAGCCGAACCACAGGATGAACATACCAAGCGTAGCGATAGCGATGTTGTGGCCGGGAATCGCGTTCACACGCCCGTCCTTGCCGAACTTCCCGATTCGGGGGCCAAGAATCGCCGCACCCACGAGACCGGCGAAGCCGCCGACCATATGCACGATGCCCGAACCCGCGAAGTCCACGAAGCCGTTCGCCATCAGCAGGTCATTCGGGTCTTCCTTGAACGCCGTAAGCCAGCCGCTGGCATCCCAGCCCCAGTGCACAACCACCGGGTAAATAAAGGCCGTAATCACTACCGTGTAGACGAGGTAGGCCGAGAACTTCAGCCGTTCCGCCAGCGACCCGGCCACAATTGTGGCTGCCGCTGCTGCGAACGCGAACTGGAAGAACCATCCACCGTAATCGTCAAAGTCGTTGAGGAAGAAGTTCCCCATGCCGATGAAGCCGTTGGAAGAATCCGAAGCTCCATACGCGAACGCCCAGCCAACGGCCCAGAAGGAGAGGCCGCCAACACAGGCGTCAATCATGTTCTTCATCAGGATGTTCGCTGTGTTCTTCGAGCGGACAAAGCCCGCCGTCAACATGGCGAAACCGGCCTGCATGAAGAAGACCAGGAACCCGGCTACAAGCAGCCAGGTAGCGTCGAGTGCGGCTACCAGGTCAGCGACCGTTTCTTCGGTCGATGGTTCCTGGGCAGCCGCTGCGGAAACGACGGCCATGGCAAGTAAGGCCCCACCCAACATGCCAAGTGGCCGGTGCAGCTTGCGCAGCACGCGTCGATCAGACATTCGCTGAACCCCCGTAAGGTGACAATCCACGCAAACTTGCGCGGGAGTTTCCAGGTGGGGTCACCCGGGCCCGAGAGCCCCCACTGGTTGCACCGAAAGGTAGAAACGGGGGGTTTCCAGCCAGTTTCGAGTGTGTTTCGGGCACATTTCCTTACCGTGACGTTCAAGTTTCCCGAAGGGCATAAGGCGGAGGGGGATCGGCGGTGGTTCCCCCAGCTCGACGCGCCGCTAACTGGCCGCCCATCCAACTTGGTGCGATATTTCACAATCTCGTCATCTGTGCTACCCTGCACCGGGTTTAGCCCCCCGACTACCCATGTATTCGCCCCGGACCCGCCACCCCCGCACGAGGCCCGGTAACGCGCAGGAGGCCTAATAGCCGCGTGAACATCATTGTCTGTGTCAAGCAAATCCCCGATCCCGAAACGCCCGCCGCTTCCTTCAAAGTCGATGAAGCTGCCAGGAAGGTGATCCCCGCCCAGGGCATCGCCCCCGTCGTCAACCCCTACGACCCCCAGGCCACCGAAGCCGCTCTTCGCCTCAACGAAGCCGATGGCGGCGGGAAGGTCACCGTCATCTCCCTTGGCCCCGATACCGCCCGCGATGCCATCAAGCACGCGCTCGCCATGGGCGCCGATGAAGGCGTCCTCATCACCGGCCCCGAATTCAACGACATCGATAACTTCCAGACCGCTGCCGCTCTCGCCGCAGCCATCGAGAAGCTCGGTGGCGCCGACCTCATCCTCATGGGCCGCGCCGCCGCTGACTGGGATATGGGCGTCGTGCCGACTGGCGTCGGCCAGATCCTCAACATCCCCGTCGTCACTGTCGCCAAGGCGATCGAGAAGTCCGGTGATACCCTCAGGGTCGAGCGCGTCCTCGATGACGGCTTCCAGTCCGTCGAGGTCAACACCCCGGCCGTCGTCTCCATCTCGAACGAGTTTGGCGAACCGCGCTACCCGCAGCTCCGCCAGATCATGCTCGCCGCCAAGAAGACCGTGCAGGTCTGGGGCGCAGGCGACCTCGGTATCGCCGATAAGCTCGGCACCGAGAACCGCCTCCTCGCGCTCGAAGCGCTCTACGTACCCAAGGTCGAAAGCAACGTGGAAATCATCGAGGGCGATTCGCCCGAAGAGAAGGCTCGCAACCTCGCCCTGAAGCTGCGCGCCGCGAAGCTGATTTAGACCGCCCGAAGGAGTACGACATTGTCTGGAATTCTCGTCATCGCTGAAGTATCCGAGGGCGCCGTCGCCCCGATTTCCGCCGAACTCATCGGCGCCGCCCGCAAGCTCTCCGCTGAAGGCGCCGGCACCGTAACCGCCCTCATCGCCGGCACCGAAGCGCAGGCCAAGGAACTCATCGCCCTC
>JBGTFI010000374.1:0-1542 GCA_041747335.1 Phycisphaeraceae bacterium
TCGATCCAGCCGGACTCCGGGTCGCGCGTGAAGGGCATGTGCGCAAGGAACTGCTGCAGCCATCGGAACATCCAGGCCATAAGGACTAGACGATAACGGAAGCAATCACCAACGGGCAACCGGTTCGCTACCGGGCTGCCGACCGCAGGAACGACCCAACCACGTCGTTCCATTCTGCGGGCCGTTCGAAGTAGCAGGAATGCCCCGCGCCTTTGACTTCGTGGTACTGCGCACCCGGGATGAGCGACTGTGCCTCACGGATCATCTCGGGCGACGTGATCATGTCGTGCTCACCGACGATGTAGAGCACCGGAACGCCCAACTTCGCGATCATTTCGTGTGTGCTGCCCCGGTAGGTGGATGGTGGCCGGCCGAGCAGTCCACTCGGGCGGGGCGGGTTCAGCGCGTTCATCTGCCGGTAGAGGATCCCCATCGCGGGGTTCGCCTCTTCAAAGCCCGGCGCAAGGGCGTGTTCCCGCAGGCCACCTTCGCCACGTTCGTCCCTCAATTCATCCTGCAGTTCGCGGACGCGGTCGTTGGTGGCTCCGGCGGTGGTGCCGCAGAGGGTGATGGAGGCGACTCGTTCGGGCGCCAGCCTCGTCAGGCCTGCGACCGCCCGACCGCCCATCGATTGCGCGACGATGTGCGCGCGTTCGATGCGCAGGTGCTCCATCAGCGCGACGAGGTCCGTGCCGAGGGACATGCGCCCTACAGCCATATCGCCGGTCGACCGGCCCCATCCGCGCGCGTCGTACGTGGTGCAGCGAAATTCGTTGGCGAACGCCGCTACTTGTTGCCACCAGACGAGGTGATTCCCTCCCGCGCCGTGGAGGAACACCACGTCTGGTCCACTGCCTTGCTGCTGGTAATAGAGTCGCGCCGCGTTGACCGTCGCAAAGGGCATACGTGGAGTCTACGCGCGTGGCGGCAGCCCGGAAACTGAACCGCGCTTCACGCGCCGTGCGCGGGCGCGTAGGCTTCGCGCCCACACGATGGTTGGAGTACGGACATGAAGATCGGCATAGGCGTGGGACCCGGACCAGGCGAAGAAGGCAATCTCGGCCAGATGATGAAGGCGTTCGAGAACGTCGAAGCAGCGGGGTTCGATTCCGCCTGGATCCCGAACATCTTTGGGTTTGATGCGATCATGCTGCTCGCCCTGGCCGGGCAGGTGACCAGCAAGATAGAGCTCGGTACGTTCGTCGTGCCGACCTATCCGCGCCACCCTACGGCCCTCGCCCAGCAGGCCCTGAGCGCCGCCGCCGCCACCGATGGCCGGTTCACGCTCGGCATCGGCCTGAGCCACAAGGTGGTTATCGAGAATATGCTCGGGCTCGACTATTCGAAGCCCATCCGCCATATGCGCGAGTACCTCTCCGTGCTCATGCCATTGCTCACGGGCGCGCCCACCCAATTCCGCGGCGAGGAATATCGGGTCGGCATCCAGATCAGCGTGCCCGGCGCCCGGCCCCCGCAAGTCATCGTCGCCGCTCTCGGGCCGCAGATGCTCAAGCTCGCCGGCAAAATGGCCGATGGCACCGC
>JBGTFI010000375.1:0-1749 GCA_041747335.1 Phycisphaeraceae bacterium
CGTGGTCGCTCTCCCAGAACGCTCTGCGCAAGCGTTTCTATCTGGCGTGGCGACTCAAGAGCCACCTGGACCACGCGGCTGCGATCCACTACACGGCGCGGCAGGAACAGCTCGACGTCGCGCCGCTTGGCATCCGCGCCCCGGCGCTGGTCGAGACCAACGGGGTGGACCTGGCGGAGTTTGAGGAGCTTCCGCCGCGCGGGGCGTTCCGGGGAAAGCACGGGATCGCGCCGGATCGCCCGCTGGTGCTTTTTCTGAGCAGGATTCATCAGAAGAAGGGGCTGGACCTGCTGGTTCCGGCGTTCGCCAGGGCCCAGACGGGCGATGCGCTGCTGGTGATCGCGGGGCCTCGCGGGGATGACTACCACCGTCAGGTGGAGGGTTGGATCCAGGAGCACGGCCTGGCGGACCGCGCGATCATGCTGGACATGCTGCACGGCCGGGATCGCATCGAGGCGATGGTGGATGCGGACCTGTTTGTGCTTCCGAGCTACCAGGAGAACTTCGGGATCGTGGTGGTGGAGGCGCTGGCGTCGGGGACGCCGGTGGTGATCTCCGACCAGGTGGCGATCCACGCGGAGATCGCCCAGGCGGGGGTGGGAGAGGTGGTCCCGGCCGAGGTGTCGCCCCTGTCGGCGGCGATCGGTCGGTGGCTGGGGGATCAAGCGCTTCGAGCAAGCGCCGCGGCGCAGGCTCGTGCCTTCGTACGACGAATGTATGATTGGGACCGGATCGCCGAGCGCTGGGTGGGGCACTATGAGCATCTGGCGGCCCAGGCCTCGAAGCCCCCGCGCGAGGCGAGCGTGAGCCGACCATGAATCAGCCGACGACAAAAGGCTTTGACGATCGTGTTCACCGCCACCGCGCGGTTCCGGCCGGAGCGCGGGATCTGGATGACGATCCGGCGTCGATGGTGCAGGAGCAGATCGCGCGGATCAAGCACTTGTTCAGCGGGATCGACGGGCGCGGCAAGTCCGTTCTGGACTTCGGGTGCGGGACGGGCTTCAACTGCCGTTACGTGCGCGAGAAGCAGGGGGTCGCGCGGGCCGCGGGGGTGGACATTTCGCCCTCGACCATCGAGTTCGCGCGGAAGCTGTATCCCGAAGAGCGGTTTGAAGTCGGCGATGTGTGCGATCCGAATCTCAGCATCGAACCCGGCACGTGGGACATCGTGCTGTCGTGCGAGGTGTTCGAGCACGTACCGGATGTGGACGCGATGCTCGCGGGCATCCGCAGGCATCTTGCGCCCGAGGGCGCGGCCTACATCACGACGCCCAACAAGCTGGTTTTTTCGCTCGGGCACGAGCCGTCGCCGGTGAATGAGACGCACCTGAAGGAGTTCGTGCTCGACGAGTTCAAGGCGGTGCTGCGAAGGCACTTTTCGTCCATCGAGGTTTCGGGTCAGCGGCTGACCTCGCCGACGCTGTCGCGCCGGCGCGAGGCGCTGTTGCGGCGGAACATCCGGGATTTCAAGCTGCTCGGGCGGCACTACTGGAACGCGCCGCTGCGCCAGGCGTGGAAGACCCTGCGCGGCGAGCCGATCCTGCGATGGATCGAAGGGCCGGTGCGGTTCCACCACCGCGACTTTGAGTTCACCGATCCCCCCACCGACGACGCGATCTGGTTCTGCGCGATCGTCCGGCCCTGAAGCGCCCGCCATGCGGATTCTCCACGTCACCAGCGGGATCAATCCGGAAGCGGGCGGCCCGGCGGTGGCGCTCGAGGGGCTGATCGCGGCGCAGCTTCGCG
>JBGTFI010000376.1:0-2714 GCA_041747335.1 Phycisphaeraceae bacterium
CCCCCGCCGACCCGGCGATCCACTACCACCTTGGCCTGGTCCACCGCGATCTCAACCAGCCCAAGTGGTCGCGCTACCACCTCGAAGAAGCCGTCCACCGCAAACCGGCAGACCCGGCCGCGCATGCGGCGAAGCGGGAACTGGGGGGGTAGGGCGGGGCGTCTTATGACGATGTCCGCCAGGGACGCTCACGCCCCGCTGACAAGCGTTCTTATCCCTCACTCCCCCGGGATATACCCGATCACACCCTCCCACGGACTCGACGCCGTTGCGTAGCGCTTCCTCGGAATGCGGCCGGCGAGGTATGCGCCGCGGCCGGCTTCCAGTGCGTGGCGCATGGCCTCGGCCATGCGGACCGGATCGCGCGCGTGGGCGATGCCGGTGTTGAGCAGGACGCCGTCGGCCCCCAGTTCCATGGCGATGGTCACGTCCGAGGCCGTGCCCACTCCCGCATCGACGATGACGGGGTACGTTGGGTCGTTTTCCTTGAGCAGTTCAAGGATCAGGTAAATGGCGGCCGGATTGAGCACCCCCTGGCCTGAGCCGATCGGCGAACCGGCGGGCATGACGGAGGCCGCCCCCGCTTCCTTGATCTTCACCGCCATGATCGGGTCATCGCTGGTGTAGCAGAGCACCTTGAACCCGTCGGCCACGAGTTCGCGGCAGGCTTCGAGCGTGCCCATCGGGTCGGGCAGAAGGGTCTTCCTGTCGCCGAGCACTTCGAGCTTCACCCAGTCTTGTCCGGGGTTGTCGAGCTGATCGAGCAGTTCCCTGCCCAGGCGCGCCACGCGTACGGCGTCCTCGGCGGTGAAGCACCCGGCCGTATTGGGCAGGATCGTGTAGCGCGAGGTGTCGATGAAATCGAGCAGCGACTGACCCTTCTCGTTGATCAGCCGCTCGCGGCGCACCGCGACAGTGACGACCTGCGCGCCGCCGGCGTCGATCGCCTTCTGCATGGTCGGGAAGTCGGCGTACTTGCCCGTGCCGACGATCAGCCGCGAAGCAATCGTCCGCCCGCCGACCATCAGCGGATGATCCACGGGAACAGGACTAGAAACGGGTAAGTTCATGGGGGTCTAGAGTTACCGAGTTTCAAGTTTCAAGTCGAACAGTCCCAAGTCGCCGAACGCCGCATTTAAATCTTCAATCGGCAATCGGCAATCGGCAATCCCACCCCTTATCCCCCTCCCACCAGCGTCACCACCTCCACCTGGTCGTTGTCTTTGAGAACGGTCGATTCGTGATCTTGGCGCGGGATGAGTTTTCGATTGACCTCGACGGCGACGACGGCCTTGCCCAGGCCGAGGGATTCGATCAGGCTTCGCACGCTGGTATCCGCCGGGAGGTCGCGCTCGTCGCCGTTGACGGTCAGTTTCATGTCCGCGGTCACCCCTGATCGCCACCGGCGCGGGCCTGGGCGGGGTCGGGCTGGTCGCTGTCAGACTCGCCGGCGTGGCGGAACCCGGTGCGCCGGATGAGTGCTTCGAGCGTGAGCGGATTGCCCTCGAAACGGTCGCCGAGCAGTTCCGCGTAGATGTTGAGTTTCCAGGTGGGGTCGGCGACGGCGGTCAGATAGCGGCTACGGGGGATGGGGATGAAGTCGTCGACGCGCACCAGGGCGAGTTCGAGCTGATGGTCCAGCCCCACGGCGGTGATTCGCTCGTGGGCGGGGGCGGCTTTGAGGGAGGCGGGATCCGCGAAGCGTTCCGCCACGGTGAAGACGGCTTGGATGAACGCCCTGCTGGCGCCCACGCCCTCGACCACCGGCGGGGCCATACGCGAGCCTTTCGTGAATGGCGCCGGGCGGCGAACGGTCACGCCCGCGTCCTCCGCGATGGCCTCAAGCGATTCACCGGTGAGCCTCTGGATCCAGGCGTCCTTCTCCGCGAGCAACATGCGATAGGCGAGCACCTTACGGGCATCGGCTTCGGCCTGTTCCCGCACTTCGTCGAGCGACTCGGGAGCGCGGGTCTTCTGGGCTTCGATCAGGCGGAAGAGGTAGAGGTTGCTGTCAAAGTCCGCCAGTGCGTGGCTGGGCAGTTTGGCCTGAAGGCGCAGCCGCGCCAGCGGGTTGGTCGGCGCGGGATCGAACACGCCGGCGCTGAATACATACTCGACGAAGGGAGGGGGCATCTGACGCGGATCATCGTGGATGACGAACGCGCGGCCGAGGCCTTCAAGCTCCCCGAGGGTCTGACGATCAAGCCAGGTGTTGTCGATCCGCCTGGTGCGGATTGGTACGCCGAACTGCGCCTCGAGCTTCTGCGCGACCTCCGCCAGCGGCGTGGGCTGCCAGCTCTCAGGGATGCGCTTGTATCCGCCGGTTTCGGGAAACTGCCGGGCCTCGTCCATGAGCAGGGCGCGGGCGGCCTGGAGCATTCGTTCGCCCAGATCGAACGCCTGCTGTTCGCGCAGGAGGGTCACGATCTCGCTTCGCACCTGGTCGAACGGCCTGACCTTCGGCGCGGGCGGGGTCGCCTCGGGCGAATCCGACTCCGGGGGCGGGGCAGGGGCGTCGTCGAGGAACTGGCCTGGGTTTTCGTTGTAGTAGGCCATCGCCTGGGCGAAATCGACCTGGGCCTTGGCCAGCAACTGGGCAAAGTCGATCGTGAGGTATTCAATCCTGACGCGATCGGGTGTTCGGTAGCCGAAGCGGTAGGTCCTCTTGACGCCGGCGGTTTCGCTGGCCGCGGGGCCGTCGGTCGCCTCCGCGC
>JBGTFI010000377.1:0-5821 GCA_041747335.1 Phycisphaeraceae bacterium
CGCGGACGACGCGATGCTCATGCTTCAGCGCGTGAAAGATCACCCCGATTTCGCCGCCCACGAGACCCGCTGGCGGCTGCTCTCCGCCTCGGCCGCGCTGCTGAGAGGTGATGAACCGGGGTTGGAGGAACACCGCCAGGCCCTCGAAGCACGCGGCGACCGCGAACCCGCCGCCCAGCTCGCCCAGTGGCGCTCCAGCCTCACCCGGCCGCAGCCGCCTATCATCTACGACCCGCTCCAACCGCTTGAGGTCTCCACGCTCCTGGCTCCCCTGGGTAAGCCCTTCTGGATGCACCGACTCTCGCCTCCGCCCACCGGGGGCGCGGACATCCGCCAGCTCCAGCTACGCGGACGCGGCGCCGGAAGGATCGTACGCCCCGTCGTCGGCAGCAACATCGAAGAATCACCCCAGGTCATCCCCGTGGGCGTCGGGGATCTGCTGTTCCTGAACGAAAAGCTCTCGGTCACCGCCCTGGACCGGGTGTCCGGCCGGCGTTTGTGGACCTACCGGCTCAGCGACGGCGCCATGCCCCCGCTCAATGAGAATCTCCGCCGAGGGTATGCGATGCACCTGCGCGACGAGCGCGGGGTGGCCATTGACGGCGATCGCCTGATCGCCGTCCTGGGGCTGGCCAGGGTCATGGGTGGGATGCAGTTCGGCCAGGTCGGCGTCGAGATGACCACACTCACCTGTCTGGACCGCACCAGCGGCGAGCCGATGTGGCAGGTGACGCCCGAACAGCTCGATCCGGACCTCGCAGGAGCGTCGTTTCACGGAACGCCACTCGTCGGTGGGGGGCTTGCGTTCGTGCTGCTTCGCCGCGATCAGGCCGTCAACTTTCACGACATCTACGTCGCCGCGGTGCGCATCGACGGCGGCGGGATCGCATGGCGACGCCACCTCCTCACCACCTCCAGCCCCAATCGATTCAACTACCCGATGACGGCGGACATGAGCGCCCGCGGCGCGATGCTCTACGTCAGCGACGGGCTGTCGGCCGTGGCGGCGATCTCACGGAGAGAGGGCACCATCCTCTGGATCCGACTGCTGGAAGAGGACCTCGAAGAACCCGCATTCTCCATGAATACTCAGCCGGACCAGCGCGCCGGCGCACCTCTTGTGACCCCCGCCGGGCTGGTCGTCCGCCTCGCGTCCCGGATCGCTCCGGCCGTCCTGCTGGACCTCGAAACCGGCGCCCTGCGCACCAAGCTCACAGGTCCGCCCTGGAACACCGCCAGGACCATTCACCCGGCCGGTCCGAACCTCGTCGTCATCGGCCAGGGCGTACACCTTGTCAGCGGCCAGGATCCCGCAAAGATCATCTGGAGCAGGAAAGTCGGCGCCGCCAGTGAGGAGATCACCGGACGCATCGCGGTCACGCGCGACCGGGTCATCGTTCCCACGCAGCGAGAGCTTGTTCAACTCGACATGCGCGACGGGCGAACCATGGCCGGCGACGCCATCGAGCAGCCTGGCAACGTCCTGGTCATGGATGGGCAGGTGATCCTCGCCGGGACCGATCGCATCGACAGTCACATGGCATGGCCCTGGGCGCAGGTTCGCCTGGAACAGGAGATGAAGCGCCGGCCCGACGACCCCCAGCCGGGCATCGCCATGGCTCGCACCGCGGTCGTCGTCGGCGAGCAGGCCGCCGTACTCGCCGGGTTGGACCATGCGATCGCCGCCCTGGAGCGCGCCGGCGGTGTGGCGCCCGAGACCCAGACGATCCAGCGCGAGGTGTTCAACCAGATTCACTGGTTCGTGCGGCCGGCGGAACGCGCCGAGTCCGACGATCCGCGCCGCGCGATCCGCGGCGACTTCCGACAGGCCGTGCTCGACCGATTGGGGCTGGCCGTCATCGGACCCGGACAGCAGGTCGTCTATCAGATCGAGATGGGCAGGTTCCTCACCGACCAGGCGCGCTTCGAGCAGGCCGCGGACTTCTACCAGGCCATTCTCGATTCCCCCCAACTCTCCGCCCAGCTCTACGAACAGGAACAGGGGCACTCCCTACTCGCCGCACTCGAAGCAAAAGTGCGCCTGACCGACCTCATCGAACGCGGCGGACGGCGCGTCTACGCACGCTACGAAGCCATGGCCGCCGCACGCCTGGCGCAGCTCCGCGACACGCCCTCACCGGATCCCGATGCCCTGGTCCGCGTGGCCGAGCAGTATCCGCTGGCAAAAGTCGCGCCCGAAGCACGCGTCGCCGCGGCAGAGGCCTTTGAGCACAGCGGCCAGCCCGATTCCGCCGTCGCACAGTGGCACACGGCCTACCGAATGGTGTCACGCGAAGAGGCGATCGATCGACCGCTCGTCGAACGCATCGTCGGAAGACTCGTCGCTCTCTACGAACGCGAGAACCAGCCGCATCGCGCCAAGAGCTGGCTCCGCACCGCCATGCGCGAGTTCCCCAACCTGAGCCCCCTCCGCGAAGGCCAACCGATCGCCGTCGCCGAGTGGCTTCGTCAGCTCGATGAGCGATCCGTCGCGGTCGACACCCTCCCGCGCCTGACCCTGCCTCTGGGTACGCCCATGGCCGTGCCCGGACGGCTCCTCCTGGCCACCGCCCAGCGCGAGGCGGAACTCGTCCGCGACCACGTGCTGACGATGGTCGGTCGAACCGTCCAATATCGCGGGGGCGACCGCATGTCATTGATCTGGGAGTTCGAGGCCTCCGAAGAGTCCGTCGAGCTTCTCTCGCTGACCGACGACCAGGCGCTGCTGTGGTTCGGCGGCGAAGGACGCCTGGTCTCGATCGACGCCCACACCGGCCGACCGATGTGGGGACCGATTCCCCTGGCGAATCTCCTGGGCATCGACCTGCTCCAGGAAGCAGACGCCAGGGCGCGCGCCTTGGAGCAGGCCCGCGCGGCGGAGTTCCGGGTCATTCCCGGTCAGGTCGGCGTTCAGGGCGGGGTGATCATGGTGCAGCGCCAGCTTGGCATGGTCGTGGACGCCGCAAGGCGCCGGCCGATCTTCCACCTCAGCGACCGCATGATCTGCGTCAGCGAACGAATCACAGGCCAGGTCATCGCCCTGGACCGCTACACCGGCGAGGTCATGTGGCGACACGACTCGCGGTTCGAGAACCTCCTGTTCGTTGAACTCTCCGGCGACGTCCTGGCGCTCGGCGGAAGTCCCGCTCCCCCAGAGGGTGACGCCCAGCCTCAGCGCGCCATGAGAATCACGCTCCTCGATGCCGCGAGCGGACGCGAACTCCGCGAACCGCTCTTGGGCGATTCGATTCTCCTATGGATGGGGCTGCCCGACTCGCAGACGCTGCTCTACATGACCCACGAAAAACTGGCGGCCGTGTCCCTGGTCACCGGCAACGTCAAATGGCAGCACGCGCGTGACAAGCTCGATTTCGCCGGCGTGATCGATCTCGACGAAGCCCAGGTGCTCCTTCGAACCGGGCGCGACGGCGCCGCCGCGGTGGACGTGGAGACCGGAAAGCTCCATCCCCCCGTGAGCCTGGGGATCGGTGCCGTTGCCGATCGCATCGTCGCTCGATCCGCCGAGGACGCCTGGCACCTCATGACCTCCACCGGAGCGCTCGCGCAGCAGCGCGACGGTCCCCTGCGCTGGCGCGACGCGATCTTCTCCGCGACCAAGAACCTCCTCTCCCAGCTCGTCGGCAAGGACCACGTCGTCCTCGTCGGAACCGGCGCCCTCGATCAGGGCGCCGATTCGACCTACATGGTCTACATCCTCGACCGCGTCAGCGGGGCGGTCCAGGCCGAGTACGTGATCGGCCCGCTCTCCGAGCCCATCGAGCCGTTCCGAGCGCTGCTCCTGGACAACCGACTCCTCCTGGGAACTCAGAACGCCACCATCATCGTCCCCGATGCCACGCTGGGGAATTGAACTCAAGCCCTCCGCACACGGGCGTGACCCTCATGCCGCGCCCGGACAATCCCGCCCGAAGTGTCTGCGGATAAACCCGCGCACCGCCGCCGTCGCCTCCTCGAACGCACGCGGAACCTGCTCCTCTGCCGCCCCGCCTTCCCGTGGGTCGTAACCCATCCGCCGCGCAAGGTGCAGCAGCTCATCACTCCCCCGGGCGGGGAGAAACAGATCCCTCGCCGTACCGCGCACCATCCGCAGCGCGTTGATCACCCGCCGCAGAAAGTTGTACGCCCCGAACAGCTCCGCGTACTCCCGCGCATCAAGGATGCCCGCCCGCCCCAGGCTGGTGATCACCACCGACAGCCGCGGCGATCGAAGCTGCGGCACGCCCCCCGCGTGCTTCACCTGCAGCAGCATCACCGCCGTCTCCAGGTCCGACAGGCCGCCCGGTGAATACTTGGCGTTGAGCCGGCCCGGCTCTTCCTTCTGCTCGTGCTGCTTCTGCCACACCTCCCACAGCGCATCGAGGTCGATGCGCCCTTCGTCGTACACAAATCGGTCGCGGTCCTGCTCCACGCGGTAACCGAATGCCGCGTCCCCCGCGATCCACCGCAAGCGCACCAGCGCCAGCCGCTCGAACGCGTGCGCCCGCCCGTCCGGACCATAGTACGATCGGAACTGCCCGAAGCTCACCGCCAGCGGCCCCTCGTTGCCATACGGACGAAGCCGCAGGTCCACCTCGAAGATACCCTCGCGCTTGGTCCGGATGAACCGTCTGGTCTCGCGTGCGAGCAGTTTAAAGAACTCTTCGCACGTGATCCCCGTCCGCTTGCCCCCCGAGGTGTGCCCCGCGCCGCGGTAGAGGAACATCAGCTCGATGTCCGAGGCGTACCCCAGCGCCACCCCGCCGAGCTTCCCCAGCCCGAACACCGCGTACGCCACCTCCTTGCCTTCCTCATCGACCGGCCGCCCGTAGGACCGCACCAGGTCCGCATACACCACTGACGCCGCGCTCGCCACCAGCGTCTCCGCCAGGCGCGTCAGTCGCTCGCTGAGCTGACGGAAGTCCGATCCCGGCACGAGGATGTGATCCAGGTCGATCAGGAAGATCTCCTCATCCTTGAGGCGATTAAGCCTGTCGCACTGCTCCTCCAGACCCACCGCGCCCTCAATCGCCTCCTGCATCCGCAGCGGCAGCGTCTCCGACGGCGGGCAGAACCGCCTGTCGATCGACTCCGGCCGCATGATCGACAGCAGCACATCCGCCCGCGAGCGGATGAAGTCCTCCCATAGGAAATCGCTCGCCCCCAGCAGCTTCGCCAGGTCCTCCATGATCCGCGGATCGCGCAGCAGATCCATCCATCGGCCGGCCTGTTCGTGACGCAGAATCTCCTCGACGAGCTGCTCGAAACGCTCGAGCGCCTTGAGCGCATCGGGCGACCTGTCCAGGAAGTACGTGAACTGCTTGGTGATCAGCGTCACCACACGGATGCGACCAAGCGCATCGGCCTGGCTTGCCGCCCCACGCTCATTCGACACATCCAGCACGTCCTCGACGCGATCCCCCCGGCTGCGGATGCGCACCCGCTCGATCGACAACCCCTGAAGCGACAACGCCGTCGCCAGCGAATACAGGAACGCCGCCGTGTCTTCCCCCGTCACGATGATGCGCGTCTGCCCGTCCTCGACCGGCTGCACGTCGATCTCCACCGGTGCCAGGTAGGGCGGCGGCGCAGGCGAACCGGCCTGCCGCGAGCGCGACGAAAGCCGCTGCGTCACCAGTTGATTCACCCGCCGCTTGGCCTTGCCTGCCGTCGTCTCATCGCGCTGGTTCACCAGCCCGAGAACCGCAATCATCTCATCGCGCACCAAACGACACCATGACTCAAACGCGATGTCCGTCTCCAGCCTGCCCACGAAGTGATCGACAATCACCCCGTGCGACATCGGATCGTTCGCCGCCGTCGG
>JBGTFI010000378.1:0-6799 GCA_041747335.1 Phycisphaeraceae bacterium
GGACGGGGCGATCGTCGCGCACGGGTCCGCGGCGTCGAACGCGCCGGTGTCGATCTGCACGGTGAGGTCCGCCTCGCCGCCCACTTCCGTCTGAAGCGCATCGAGCAGTTCCTTCTGGAAGTTGCGCCCGATCCAGTCGGCGACGAACTGATTGGGCACGCGTACCTCGAGCCGCCGCTGATGGTCGAAGTAGTCAAACCGGGCCGAGCGATCGAACCACATGCTGAACCGCCTGGCGCCGACCGAGGCCTCCACCCGCCGCGCAATGCGCGCACAAACACCGCTGTTCGAATCGGCCGTTCTCATCAGGAACGCTCCTTTATTCGATGCCATATTGACCGCTCGGACGTGGAGTGGTCCTTCTCAACACAGTGACCCTGGGGGAATTGGTCCCGACCTGAATTGTGACGTGGGTCCGTCCGGAGGGACGCGGCGGTGTGGGGAACTTCAGGCGGCGCTCAACGGCATGGTCTTGCGCAATCGGCTGCGCGGGCGCTGGAAAGTATCCGCCTGACTCGCTCACTTCCGCGTGGCGACTTCCTGTCACCGCCCACCAAGATAACCGGCGAGGCCCCCGCGATCAATGCCCCGCGCGCCGTCTGGCGCGCGGGATTCTTTCTAGCCGCGCAAAGGCAAGCATTTGGATCAACGAAAAATAATTATCCACCGGTCGAAGCGCCGCCCGAAGAAGGTGTGGATAATCCGCCTCCGCTCCGGGCCGATGCGGATAACGCAAAAATCAACGCCAACTTGCGAGCGCTGTGCGTGAATCCCAGCGATCGGTACAGCGCTAACGCGGGCGTGTTGCCCTCATCGACCGCGAGAATCACCTGCCGCGCGCCCCGCCGGGCGGCCGAATCCAGCGCCAGGGTCACCAGTCCTCGCCCAAGGCCGATCCCGCGCACCTTGGGCGCAAGGCCCAGATAGACCAGTTCCGCCGCGGGGCGATGCGGGACGCCGTTAATCAGCAGCACGCCCAGACCCCGCTTGCCATCGCTGACCACCCGCCAGAGGTCAGGATCGAACTCGCCTGCCGCCATGTGCCCCGCGATCACGTCGTCCACGTCCCTCATCCCCACCAGCCCCGGGCAGTCCAGCGTCTTCTCGTAGCTTCTTTCGATCGCCTGGGCGAAGAGGCTCCGCCGGTCTTCGCGCCAGGTCAGCAATGTCATCCCATGGGGTAGCGACAGCGCCTCTTCCGATCGTCGGCTTCGTCGCTGCATGTAAATGAGTTGCGCGAGTTTGCGGCCGCCTGCCTGCTCCACCACCTGCGCCTCATGGGACTGGGAGGGATCCAGGAGCGCCTGAACCAGCGTGAGCTTTCGTGGGTCGAGCGAATTAAGCAGCCGGCGAACCAGCTCCGCCGCTTGCCCGGCCCGCCCCGCACGGCGCTGCGGCGAGAGAAAGAGCATGCCCGTCCGCCCCGGACTGGGCACCACCAGCGCCGCGATGACGCACCGGCCGGCTTCGTATGCGCCCCAGAGATGTTCGAGGGTGTATTGGTTCTCCTGGGCGAACGCGCGGAACTGCGCCGCGGCCAAGGCGCTTCCCGGGGCCCCCGTCAGGAGCACGGAAAGCACCGCGTCCTCCTCTCCGGTCGGGGCCGGGCCGAACCGCACAGCCGAATCCTTTCGTGGCCACCCGCCACCGGTGCTTGCAGCGTCGCCGGTCAGTTGTGCCATATTGCCGGCCCCAGGCCGCACGATTCCTGGGGGCGATCCGTCCCGTTGACCATGCGGCCGCTTTGCTTACAATGCTCCCACGTCACCGGCCGCCGTCGGCCCGGGATGTATTGTACCCCAAGCGACCCCCGGCGAGGCCGAACATGAAAGCCACTGCATCGCTCGCGATCCTCCTGGCGCTTTCCGCGGCCGCGCTCGCTCCGGTCTACACCGGGCCACGGGCGCTGGCATACCCGCAGCCGGAGGTCGTCCCCACCGTCTGGCTGCTCGATTTCACCTTTGATCAGCCGCGGCTCATTCCCGTGGCCGACCTGCGTGGGAACCTCCGGTGGTACTGGTACATGACCTACAAGGTCGTCAACAATACCCAGGCCGAGCGGCTGCTCATCCCCGAGTTCAGCATCGGCACCGACATGGGGGACGTCGTCGAGGCCTTTGACGGCGTGCCCTCGAACGTCTTTGACGCGATCAAGGCCGAGGTCGGCAACGACCTGCTCGAGAACCCCACGCAGATGATCGGCAGAATCCTCCGAGGCCCCGATCACGCGCGAGAGAGCGTCGCCATCTGGCCGGCTTTCGACCACGACATCGACCTCATGACCGTCTTCATCGCGGGGCTGAGCGGCGAAACCCGCAATATCCCCCATCCGATCACCGGCGAGCCCGTCGTCATGCGTCGCACGCTCATGCTCGACTTCGCCACCCCCGGAACCACTTCCCCTTCCCGGGCTCCGCTGATCCACCTGGCGGATCGTCGCTGGGTGATGCGGTAGGGGTTCGCCGTTAGCCGTTAGCGGATAGCGGTTGGGGGCTGGGGGCTGGGGGTCCGCGCACAAGGCTGAGTTCGGGGCACCATACCAGGCAAAAAAGCCCGCGAGGCGTGGGCCTCGCGGGCTCTGAAAGGGCATCATCCTTGAAGGGGGACCAGGCTCAGTCGAAGGCGCCCAGCAGGACATTGGGGTCGGGCACACCCGCGGGGGTGAAGACGATCGTACCCAGATTCGCCGCGCCGATGCTGGTGCTTGAGATCACCAGCGACCCGCTGGAGTCGAGGTTGAGCTGATTCAGGCTGGCGCTGGTGGCGCGAGTGCCCATGAGGTTGCTTCCGGCGAAGGCCATGCCGGTCATGGAGCCGCCGCTTGCGGACTTCACCAGCGTTTCGGTCTCGGCGGTGACGTCGATCGCGTAGATGCCGTCCGCGGCCGAGGCGAAGAACGTCTGCCCGTCGCTGGTCGCCAGCGAGTCGTACTCGCGGGAGAGGCGGACCCGTTCGGTCACGTCGCCGGTCATGTGGTCGACGTGGACCAGGCGGTTGGGGTAGACCACGGCCGAGTCGTCCTCGAGGATGGCGCTGCCGGAGATCTCGATCCACCACTTGCCCATCGCCTTTCCGGCGCCGGAGACCTTGTCGTTGTAGACGCGCACAGTCATGTCGCCGGTAAACGTGTAGGTATTGCTGTTCCTGAGGTTCATCGGCTCGCCGTTGAGCATGATGCCGTTCTGATTGCCGTTGCCCTTCGGCCTGACACGCACCCGATTCGCCACGCCCCGGTAGTAGGTGCCGTCGGCATCCAGGCCGCTGGCGGCCAGGAGGTTGTCACGCGTGTGGTCCCAGTCCCCATCACCTCCGACGCGCAGGCCGAACTCCATGTCGTCGTTGTTGTTGGGGTTGAGATTCACGCTGCCCTCAATGGCCACCGGAGGCGTCTGCTGCTCGTGCTGCACCGCGAACACGTGCCACTTGCCGTTGCCATCCTGCGCCGCGGCGGCGCCGGTGACCATGCCGCCCTCGATCTCACGGCCGACGATCGTGCCCTTGGCGTCGAGGATGTCGATGAAGACCACGCGGCTGGCGTTGGCGCCTGAGTCGAACCAGAAGCCGAAGATGTTGGCGTAGCCCGGCGCATAGGCTCCCGCCTCGATGCCGGTGAGCGCGTTGCCCTGGGCGTCGCGCACGACGCCGACGGTCTCGAAGGCGGCGGTGGCGAGGTTGTACTTGACCAGCTCCGCTGTGCCGCGGTTGACGCCGAACACCTCATACTGAAGCGCGGACGTTCCGTCCTGCCCGAACGCGGGGGCGGCGGCGAACAATCCCGCCGCCAAAGCCATCTTCATCATCGAACGCGATCCATTGAGTTGCCTGCGATTCATCGTTGACTCCTTGTTCCCGGACAGACTCCCCTGAAGGTCAGGATTCGATTGCTTGGCCCCATGCCGCTTGTCGGAGAACGCCTCCGCCTTCCGCCCCGCGGGCGGCCCGGCATGTCACGGGTGAAACTTACGATTCACCGGGGCACGCGGGAAACGTGTCGGGCAAGAATCGTTCACTCGCTCGCCTTTCGCGCCCTACAACCGTCACGGGCGGAAAGTGTTAGAATCCAGAATCCATTGTTCATCTCAGGGAGCATCGCATGGACAAGAGATCATCTGTAACGATCGTGACGATGACGGCGATCGTGACGGCTATGTCGTTAGCGCCCGTGGAGGCGTTCGCCCGGCCGAACGTGGTGGTGGTCATCACCGACGACCAGGGTTACGGGGATTTCGGGTTCACGGGCAACCCGATTGTGCGCACGCCGAACCTGGACGCGATGGCGGGGCGTTCGGCGCGGATGACGGACTTCTATGTGTCGCCGGTGTGCGCGCCGACTCGCGCGAGCCTGATGACCGGCCGGTACAACTACCGCACCCGCGTGCGGGACACCTACATCGGCAGGGCGATGATGGATCCTGACGAGCTGACGCTGGCGGAGATTCTGCGCGAGGATGGATACGCCACGGGCATCTTCGGGAAGTGGCACCTGGGCGACAACTACCCGATGCGGGCGATGGATCAGGGTTTTGAGGAGGCGCTGGTCCACCGCGGCGGAGGGATCGGTCAGCCGTGCGATCCGCCGGGCGGCGAGGGGAAGTACACCGACCCGATTCTCTTTCATAACGGTGAGCAGAAGCAGTTCGAGGGTTACTGCACGGACCTTTTCTTCGATCACGCGATGCGTTTCATGCGCGGGGCGAAGCAGGAGGGCAGGCCGTTCTTCGCGTACATCGCCACGAACGCGCCGCACGGGCCGTACCACGACCCCCCGCGCGAACTCTACGAGCAATACCTGCAACGGGATTGCGGGAGCGTCCTTCAGGGCGAGAACATCGACCGGCGCCTGGCCGACGGCGAGGGGGATCGCACGGCGAGCATCTTCGCCATGATCGAGAACATCGACCAGAACGTCGGCCGCCTGTTCGAGGCGCTGCGGATGATGGAGGCGCTGGAGAACACGCTGGTGATCTTCATGCAGGACAACGGCGCCAACGGCAACCGGTATGCCAAAGGGTTCCGTGAATTCAAGGGTTCGGTGTACGAGGGCGGGGTGCGCTCGGTGTTCTGGGCGCACTGGCCGGGACGGTTTCAGGCCGGGCGAAGCTCCGACCGCGTCGCGGCGCACATTGATGTGATGCCGACGATCCTCGACGCGTGCGGGATCGCGCCGCCGACCGATCGTGCGATCGACGGGCGGAGCCTGCTGCCCCTGCTGGTGGGCGGGCAGGTGGATTGGCCTGACCGGATGATCGTGGTGCAGTGGCATCGCGGGGATGTTCCGCAGCGGTATCGCCACTTCGCCGCGCGGACGCAGCGGTGGAAGCTTCTCGATTCCGGGGGCGTGGGCGAGGCCTGGAGGGAGGGGCCGCCTCAGTTCGAGCTGTACGACCTCTGGTCGGATCCGTTCGAGCGGCGGAACCTGGCGGACGAGCGGCCGAAGGTGCTGGCGGACCTTCAGGCACAATATGACGCATGGTTCGATGACGTGAGCGCCACCCGCGAGGACAACTGGGCTTCGACCTCGATTCATTTGGGGACGTCCCATGAGAACCCGGTCACGCTCACGCGTCAGGAATGGCAGCACCGCGAGGGCGCGCCGTGGGGTGCGAACTCCCAAGGCTTCTGGCGGGTGCATGTCGCCGCGGCCGGGCGGTACGACTTCGTGCTGCGGTTTCAGCGGCCGTTTGAGAAAGATGGCAAGGCAACGGTGAAGGTGGGAGACGCCGCATGGAGCGTGGCGGTTCAGGCGGGGGCGCGTGGTTGTGAGATCGTGGGAGCGACGCTCACGAGGGGCGACGCGGAGCTATGGACGCTCCTGGAGGATGGCGGCGGGCAGCGCGGGGCGCTGCAGGTGGACGTGCGACGGGCCGAGTAGGGGAGGGCGGCCGGCAGTGGTCTACCGAGCGTCGGCGATCTGGTGGTCTTTGAAGAGGTTGACCACGCGCTGGCTGAAGCGGCTAACCATGCCGAGCTGGATGGTGGCGTCGTTGGCGTTGACGACGCCGACGCGCTGCGATTCGGGGTATCGCACTTCGAGGGTGGTGGCGAAGGCGAAGCTGGCGGGATCCTGGGATTCGGCCTCAGCGACGCCGATGTTGGCGACGATGACACCCTGCCACTGGTGGGCGTTGCCCGGTTCGCGGGACTGGTAGCGTGAGAGGTCGATGTGGACCACGCGATCGACGGCCAGGCGGCGGGCCAATTCGCTGTAGGGCAGGGTGTTCCAGTGGGGATTGCGTTTGCGGAACTCGTCGAGGTCGCGCGGATGGATGACGTCCGCGGCGTCGATCTCGCGCACGAGTCGGGCGCTGACCGCCTGGGTGACGGCATCGGCGGCGTGGGGGTGGCTGTAACCGGTCTGCGGGCTGGCGCTGACCAGGACGGCGACGGTCCGTCCCTGAAGCCCGCGATACTGGGCGGTCTTGGTGGTCTGCTGGGCCTTGTCGCCGTGAACGCTTTGCGCCATCCACCCGAACACGTTGCAACCGCCCAGGTTGAGGGTGAGCGCGGCCAAGGCGAAAACGAGCGCCGGGTGGGTGACCCGATGTCGGGGCGTCAGAGGATTCCGCGATAAGTCGCGATGGTGTAGAGCCATGATGCGATCACCAGAGCAACGACCGACCAGATAAGCGTCGGCCGGACAAGATACCGGAAGATGGGCGCCAGCGACAGACCCCGGACCAGCGCCCAGGCGCTGAGGATCAGAAGGATGGCGGCCAGAAGGGCACCCAGCGCCGCGGCGGGCTGGGTGAGGAAGGCATCGAGGAGGTGGCCCTCAGCCGCGAGGGCGAAGGCGGTGGTC